>JAGWXQ010000105.1 GCA_018969805.1 Paenibacillaceae bacterium
GGCTCTGTTGTTGGCTCTGTTGTTGGCTCTGTTGTTGGCTCTGTTGTTGGCTCTGTTGTTGGCTCTGTTGTTGGCTCTGTTGTTGGCTCTGTTGTTGGCTCTGTTGTTGGCTCTGTTGGCCACGTGGCACGAGGTTTGGTATTTCTGCGGCCAGCAATATGTTCGGATCGTTGTGTACAGCGTTTCGTTCATTATTGTTCATCCGCACGTAAATATACGGCAAGTGTGTATACGCCTGCACGAGCATCCCCCGCTCTGCATACGCTTTGGCGTATTGCTTTTGTAGCGAAAAGTTTTTCATGTGGACAATGACGTCTGTTCGATCGTTTTTGGCCTGTGCGTTGCCGATCATCGTAAAGACATAGACATGCAGCATCACAAGAGCAATAACCCATTTTTTCATGGAATATACCCCTCCTTTATGTTACGCACTCACAGATCCAATACTTAATATATTTATTTCTACAACAAAAAATTTTCATTACAATTCTTATACTTATTGTACGTCAATATATACTTTTTCGTCAATTTATTTTTGCGCGCACGAAGTGTATAGTATGGAAACTTCTTTTTATTTCGCGCGATTAAACGTATGTATTGGCGCATACAAAATGAAGGATACGATGCAATACCCATCAACCTAATCCCCTAGTGAAAAAAATAAGAGGGCTTCCTTTTGCTTCATCCCAGAAGGCGTTTTTGTAAAACATATCGATGGTTTGATCTACGAATGCGTATAAAAAGAAACCCCGCGCATATGCATCCGCATACGCGTGGGGTCTTGTACCACTACTTACCAAACATTACTTTTCGCATGTCTACTGGTCGTTTGACCGGAAACTGTGTGCCCTCAGATTCTAGAAATTGTATCGAGTGCAGTTTGAAATATTTGTCGTCCCACTCTTTGTCGGTCGTCATAACGCCCGGATACAAATTGAGTTCATCTGCTTTTAGCCATCCCGTCATTGCGATGTCGCCGTGTGGTCGGCTGTCGTCTACTCCAGTCGGGTTTGTGGGAAACTTCAAAAACGCTGCTGTAGGTGAAATGTCTGCCTCAGTAGGCACTGCACTCATGTTGCTCAGCACTGAAGCCATCGGTACGGAAAAATAAAACGATGCCCCGCCTTTACTGACCGCCTTTACCATAAACCGATGTGCAACATCTTTGCCCAACCCTTTAAACGATACGTCCACACTGCGTCGATCTGGGGCGATATTGTCTTGTTCGACGATCCATTCATTCGTAAAGCAATTGCGCACGGTCAGCAAATCCACCCCAACCTTGCAATTGAGATCGATGACTGTTTGGCGATACAGAACAAACTTGACGATGTCGTCTGCTTCGTACGGGTACGTCCATCGGATCGTATAATTGTGCCCCATAATCCACCAACCAGAACAATTCCCAATACCAAGAAAATCTACAATCGCTCCCCCTACTCCCGGACACGGTCTCCTTCTGCTCTCCTTGTCGTATCCGCGATACTCCACGCGCACGTCGCGTACGTTTGCAGGGCCCGCACGCCGTTTCCCAAACACTGCGGCACTTTGTTCACTTTCACTGCCTGAAAACACTGCCGCCAAACGATACGCATACGTTTTTCCTGCCAACGCCGTTTGGTCATCGTACGTGACCGCCGTCCCTGCCAGTTGTGCAATGATCCAATCGTTGCGGTATACAACATACCCGGTCGCATTCGGTACGGCATTCCAAGACAATGCCACTTTGTCCCAATGCGTCTTCATCGATGCCACGATGTTTTTCGGGGGATCGATGCGAGAAGACGTAAACAGTGCGGTAATGACTTCCGTATCGGGATCGTATGATGTCTCGTACGCACCCGTGACAGTAAAATGGTCTTTTTGTGCACCGAGCAACGTATATCCACTTTTTGGTTGCAAACGAATTTTTGCAACGTACGTTTTGTTTGGCTGTATTTGCTCAATACGTTCTGCGCTTTCCAGATCGATGCCGTGAAACGTCTTGCCGTCTTTCCCTTTTACGACAAACTGTGCCGTAACGGAAGCATCTTTTTCGTACACCGCATCGCGCCCCAATACGCGATCGCCTTGCTTCCACGTGATGTCCCCACTCAATTCGACATCAGGGCTGTCCATCGCCGTGACGAGTTTTTGTCCGATGCGTGGGGCGAGCATGCGGATCGTTTTGTTGCGCACCGCCTGAATATCGTTCGTAGGTTGCACGGGTGCGGTTGGGGGCGTTGCCGTTGCGGTCGCTTGTTCCTCTTCTGCACGGTCTTGGGTACTGGTTCCTTGGGCATCGTCCTTTTTTGTATCAAATTGGGCGGTGACGGTCGCTTGCATGCGATCGGAATCCAATTGCGTTTTTACCGTTGCTTTGTCGATGACAAAGTATGCGCCATCTTTTATGGAAATACCGTAAAACGCACGCGCACCTTTGCTTTTTACGACAAACTGCGCTTGAACGATGCTGTCTTTTTCTACTGCTCCTGTGAGTGCACTGCCGTTTGCTGAGGACCATTGAATCGCTCCAACGAGTTCGACATCTTTGCTCGAAATCGTCATCGCGGGTTTTTTCCCGACTTGCGGTGCTTCCAGTACGATCGTCGGATCGATGACGGCGGCTGCGTCCGCGACTTTCTCATACGTCACGGTCACGGTCGCGGTTTTTTTGTCTTGACTGAGCACGGTTTGTACGCGGGTCGCATCCGGCACTTCAAAAAAGCGGTCGCCTTCTCCTGTTTCTGACCATGCCACAGTCCCCGAATATTGCGCCGTTTCACGGACGAGCTCTGGAGGCTTGTCCCCCACTTGAGGCTTTCCTCCGATCGACACGTCCGACGCGATGAGCGTGGCCGCAAAGTCGCGCGCATCCGGCATGCGCCCATATTTTTTCCGAAACGCCTGCACATACGGCCATCGATCACCGACGACCTCTTTGTATACGTCGTCTTCGTCTTTGCCCCCCAAGCCGATGTCAATCAGTTCTGCGACACCTGGAACAGGGAGCTGGGCTGCGACAGCGAGTGCACGTACGTTTCGACCGACGATGACTGCTTGCTTCATTTGCGCATACGATGCCGACGTCTTCATGAACGCATCGATCCACGCATCGGATCCTTCGTCTTTCCACTGTTCGCGGACGATCAATCCAATGTTCAGGCGCCGTTTTCCAGATGAACGCAATGCGCTGTCGTCGATCGCGATGCCCGCTTCCGCATATTCCGCTTTGATGCGTGCATTCCCCCCACACGCTTCCCGAACCGTGTTTTCGATATATGGGACTATTTCTGTATTTTTCATCGCTTTGGCCACATCTGTGTTCAGCCATTGCGCCCAATCCGATACCTCAATTTGCGTCACATTGCGACCGAGCCACTGCATGTAGATGTTGTTGATCGTCACTGTACGCAATGCGACTTCATGGCGCGCCTTGTTTTGATACTCCGTACTGTCGTACAGTTGATCGAAAATCGCACGCGCATCTTTGCTTTCCCCTAGCTTTGCATCCAGCTCTTCATTTTTTGGATACCGTCCATACAATGCGCGAAACGGTCCGACCATCGACGCTTTTTCTTCCCCAATGATCGCGATGCGCAATTGCGTTCGGTCGTATCCCGTTTTAAGCCATTCTGCATATTGTTGTTCCGTCGCTTCTTTGATCTCGCCCATCCAGATCGCATTGCGTATTTCAAATCGTTTGAGCAATTCATCTGCGGACATGTTGAGGGCGCGCGAAAGCCACTCAGTTCGTTTTGCTTGTTCTTTGGCGAGCGATTCTTGCGAAGCGTTGTCTGCTTGAAAATGGTTGTTGATGACCGTTTCAATCCACGTTTTGCGCTTTACCCCATTGCTCCACTGTTCCTCTATTTTTTTCAAATCATCATCGCCCTCAAAAGCGTCTTTCACTTCGGGCACCACTTCGCCATACAGCGTTTGGCTGAGCTTGACCAACGATACATATCGCTCAATGTCGGCTTCCGTCATATCCGCGCGCACGTATTCGTCCAATTCTTGTTTTTTCGCATCCCGACCAAATATTTTTCGAAAAATACTTTGGATGATTTCCGTTTTGTCCGGTACGACAGAGACGCTGATTGTGACCGCATAATTGTTCGTATTCGTCACGCCTGCGGGCAAACGGACCAATGATCCAATAAAGTTGTACGTTCCGACATTTTTCGGATCGTAATCGCCCGATTTCCATTCCAATTGAACGTCAAACGTCCCTTCTTTTTGTGCAGTGCCAAAGCCATGCCGCACAGTCGCTTTTACCGATCGTGGCAAACCGATGTTCTCTTGCGCGGTGTTTTGGACGACCGTCTGATCATTTAAGTCGGGCACGCGCACAATATTGCCCCCCAACACATCGATCGCAAGCGTTGGCTGTATGGATTTGTTATCGATATTCGACGGAAGTGCGTCAAACACACCCGTGATCACATACGTCCCAACATCGGTTCCCCGGTACACCGAACTGTTTGCCGGCCAATTGACCGGAAGGACGTACTCCGTCGGTTTCCCTTTGTGCGACAGCTCGACACGAATTGTTTTTGGCAAAATGAGCGCTTCATACGGCGTGCCGATCAACACCTGCATGCTCGGGATTTTACTGATCCGCGTAAGTGTATAGTTTTTTTTCTCATCGAATGCCGATGATGTACCAGAAGCTGGTGCCACAACAGCAACCGGTGGCGCTCCAGATGTTGGTTGGGCGATCAGTGCTGTCGGTGCCGCACTTTTGTTTTCACTTCGGACGGTAAGACGCTGTCCACTCGGTCCACAGAGCAAGACCCCTTCTTTTTGCGCATGCGCAACACGATTCGGTTCTGGAACCATCGGTATCCCGAGCAACATACACAACAACACGCACCCCAAACGTCTGTACACCCATGTCGCACGGTTTCTCATGCTGCAAACCCCCTTAGATCGTTCGTGCACATCACGATACACACGTTTCTTATTTGCCAAATCCATGCATTCGTCTGTAGCGAAAAAAACGAATGGACGCGCATTCGAAAAATATGCAACATCGATTTCCTTAAACAATTTCACTGCGTTGTTGTGCGTTCCGATACCCATATTGTATGCTGCATCATTTTTGATGTCAATGACAATTCACACACGCAACATAATAACATTATTTTTAGTGATTTGCGAAGCACAAAATGCAATGATATATAAGAAAAAAAGCTGTTTATTAAAAATAAATGTACGCACATGTTTTACGATCCCGCACCGCGATAACGCAAAATACCACGATGCCAAACGAGCAAACCGATGGACAAACACACGATACCGACGAGCGGTGTGCACAATCCATATACCGCATACGATTGCGCACGCAAAAAGACGCTCGCCGGGTAAAAACCGACAAACGAAAACGGCAACACCCACTGCAGCAATACTTTCATCGCGGTATTGTAGATCGCAATTGGATAACGCCCGTAGCTCTGGATGTTCCACATCAGCGGCATCACACCCAGCGGCGCATCCGTATACAGCGATAAGGCGATAAGCGTCACATAGATGCCCATGTAGATCAT
>JAGWXQ010000106.1 GCA_018969805.1 Paenibacillaceae bacterium
CCATCCCAATACCGAGCACAAACGCGGCGATCCCAGGCAACGTCAACGTCACATTCATCAAGTCAAAGGCGAGCATCAAGAGCCACGTATACGCGAGGAGCGATATCGATGCGATGATCCCGGGCACGCGATAGTACACGATCATAAACACCAGTACGAGCACGGTACCGATCAATCCAGCGATCACCGTCGTCTCCAAAGACTTTTGTCCGAGCGTCGCTCCGACACTTTGGGTATATTTTTCCGTCAGCTTCAACGGCAACGCCCCAAGATTGATCGTATCGACGAGCTGCTTGACTTCATCCAACGTAAAGCTTCCTGTAATGCTCGCTTGTCCATCGGCAATGACCGCTTGAACGATCGGCGCAGACAGTTGCTCTTCATCGAGATAAATGGCTAAGGGCGCGTTGAGCAATCGCGTCGTCACATCTTTGAATTTTTCTGCATTTTTCACCTTAAGCCCGATGTACGGCTGCCCCGTCTCTGTAAATTGTACGGTCGCACCACCAGGGGCAAAATCGCTGCCGACCATTTCTTTTTTTCCTGAAATGTCGCGAAACGTCAGCTCAGACGGCTTTTTGAGCAATTCCCGCAGCTGCGCTTCGTCCGACACCCCCGCAATTTTGGCGCGGATGCGGTCGCGCCCTTCCGGCGTAATTTCTGGCTCTGCCGTCCCCGTCTTGTCGATGCGCCGCTGCAAATTGCGCGCCGTCTCAAGCAACGCTTCCGGTGTCACTTGTTGGCCCGCCTCAAGCGGTTCCGCGATGTACAGTACTTCAAACCCGCCCTTCAAATCGAGCCCGAGCTTCATATTTGACGCAATCGGCCACGACGATGCCCCGACGACACCGAGTGTCGCCACGACGATGCCCACCCACAACACGAGCCGTCCTTTATGCACACCTGTCGGTTTTTTGACCATACTACACCCCCTGCTTCCAACTGCGCATCATTAACCAATGCAGCAATTGTGGCGGTTGCACCGCCAAAATATCGCTGACAACGACATGCGGCATCGGCATCGCATCGTACCGGTCACTGACAAACGCCCAAAGCGTCTCCTCGTCGATGTCCGTATACCCAAGAAGTCGAAAATCGGCGAGTTTGCACGCACAAACGTACGAAATCGACTCGGTATCGATCGTGTCTTCGCTCATGTCGTCCTGCGGTGCCATTGCCCGTTTCGTGCGCATCGCCCTACTCCCCCCCATACGCGCATTCCGCGCGCAACAAAAGTACTTCCAGAAGATGCATACGCCTTCTTTGCACCGCATACAGTTGCTGAAAAACGCATGTGGGAGGACGATGCAGCGATGCGCAGGAGATCAACAATGACCGCTGTTTTTTTTGGCATCGTAAGTACATGTGCACTCACTGTCTGCACGACAGCAATGAGTGCAGCGTTTGCCACACACCGTGCAACACCCGTCGTATGGGCAAGCATCGTGCTTAGTGCGGCTATCGGTGCGTTTGTCGCCGCGCGCCTGACCAAACGCAAAGGATGGTTGCTCGGAGGCACAATCGGACTGGTATTTGGGGCACTGCTGTGTGTATTGGGGATGACGGCGTACGCACATGACGCGTCACTGCACATGGTCGTGTTGTGTGCAGTGACGTCGGTCAGTGGATCGATCGGGGGAATGATCGGCGTATCGGTCTAGGCAGACTGTGCGCTCGGTTCTGCAAGTCCATCGACCGAACTGCGCGTGCACGTCAACTTCGTGACATCGTTCACGAGCAATACGACCGCATCGTCCGTAAGTTCGACGATCGTCCCAAAAATGCCCCCAACTGTAATGATTTTATCCCCTTTTTTAAGGTTGGCGAGCATTTGGAGACGCAAACGTTGCCGCTTTTGGTTTGGGCGAATGAGCAAGAAGTAAAATACGACAAAAATAAGTACGATCGGTAAAAATTGCACGAGCATTGCCGTCGTAGAGGAAGGCGCCGTAGCTGCCAAAGTCCACACGATGTCCTGTTCACACGCTCCCACAATACGTTCCTCCTTCATGATGTGACCGTGCGGGCGCGCGGCTAAAATCCGCGATGTCCCGCATGCATGCCATACGCTGCAAAAAACTCCTCCTTAAACGATGCCAGTCGGTCATGTGCGATCGCCTCTCGGATGTTGCGCATGAGCGTAAGCAAAAAATGAACGTTGTGCACCGTCGTAAGGCGTATGCCGAGTACTTCTCCCGCGTGCAACAAATGCCGCACGTAGGCCCGCGTATGCGTGCGACACGTAGGACACGTACATGACGCATCGATCGGACGGAAATCCCGCGCATACTGAGACTTCTTTAATACGAGCCTGCCCGTGCTCGTCATCACCGTGCCATTGCGCGCAATGCGCGTCGGCAACACACAATCAAACATGTCTATGCCACGCATCGCCCCCTCAATGAGCGCATCCGGCGAGCCAACACCCATCAAGTATCGCGGTCTTCTCGTCGGAAGCAACGGTACGACGGTGTCCAATACGCCGTACAGCTGCTCCTTCGATTCCCCGACACTCAGTCCTCCGATAGCATACCCTGGAAAATCCATAGCTGTCAAGTCCCGCGCACTAGCGACCCGCTGCACAGGGGAGAGACCCCCTTGGACGATCGCAAACAACGCTTGGGTGTCCGCGCGCGTATGCGCACGCAAACACGCCTCAGCCCATCGCGTCGTGCGCCGCACCGATGCCTCGATGTACGATTCCGATGCATCGTGCGGTGCACATTCATCAAACGCCATAATGATGTCTGCCCCAAGCGCATGCTGGATGTCGATCGCTTCTCGTGGTCCAAGAAAAATGCGGTCACCGTTGAGATGGTTGCGAAAATGCACCCCTTCTTCCGTCACTTGCCGCACCGCACTCAGACTAAACACCTGAAACCCACCGCTGTCGGTCAGTATCGGGCGCGGCCACTGCATAAATGCGTGCAGCCCCCCCGCTTCCCGAACGACATCGTGCCCTGGACGCAACAGCAAATGGTACGTATTCGAGAGGATGATGTGCGCATCAATCCCAATGAGCTCGTCTGGACTCATCGTCTTGACCGTCGCCAACGTCCCGACCGGCATAAACGCCGGCGTATCAAATGATCCATGGGGCGTATGCACACGTCCGAGCCGCGCCCCCGTCTGTGCGCACGTCTTGATGCATTCGATCGTCACGGCAACCACTGTGCGCCATCACTCACTTTCCATTGATCCCATCGTTTCATCAGCAATCAACATCGCATCGCCAAAACTGTAAAAACGATACCGTTGCGCAATCGCAAGCGCATACGCTTCTTGAATGAGCGCCTCCCCTGCAAACGCACCGACCAGCAACAACAACGTCGATCGCGGCAAATGAAAATTGGTCACGAGCGCATCGACGAGCGCAAACCGATGTCCCGGACGAATAAACAGCGGTGTCCACCCTGAGATCGCGCCGCGTGTTCCGCTGGCGATCATCGGTGCAATCGTCTCAAGCGTTCGTACGACCGTCGTACCGATCGCCACAATCCGCCCCCCTTTGCTGCGCACATCAACCAGCGCATCGACAGTCTCTGCGGGGACGATGTATTGCTCCTCGTGCATCGTATGATCGTCGATCGATGTCTGCACAGGACGAAACGTCCCAATGCCTACGTGCAGTGCGACACAACCGATGCGCACCCCTTTGGCACGCAGTGCATTGAGCAACTCCGGTGTCATATGCAAACCCGCCGTCGGGGCAGCGACCGAGCCTGCTTCGTGTGCATACACCGTCTGATACCGCGACGCATCCGTGAGCGGTGTCGTAATGTACGGGGGCAACGGCACTTCTCCCCACGTGCGCAGTACGTCTTCTACGGACATTGCGCCAAAACACCGCCCAATCCGCTCGCCCCCGTCTTGGATGCGCTCCACGACGACGCGCAACACCGGTGCCCCGACCGGCCCGATCGCAATCACATCGTTGATGCGCATGCGCCGTGCCGGCTTTCCGATCATGACCCACGCATCGCGATCGTCTGAAACACGGTGCACAAACAAGAGCGCGACAGGACGCGACGCATCGTCGTTAAGACGCCCCTGTACGCGCGCGCGAATGACCGCAGACGTATTGACGACGACGAGGTCTCCCGCACGCAGCACATCGACGAGATGGACAAACGTGTTGTGCGCAAACGTGCCCCGCACACGATCAACACAGAGCAAGCGCGACGCATCGCGCTGGGCAAGCGGTGTTTGGGCAATAAGCTCCTGAGGCACTTCAAAAAAATCAATATCCATATTTCACCATCAATTCTTTGCCCCTTTTGAACAAAAGTACAATTTCCGATTTGTTGCCTTTTTGTACTGATCCGTAGTGCTGCTGTGCGCCCTTAGTCGGTACGCACGATCGCATCGGGATAGTAGTAGCGCAAAATGTCCATTGCGCCATATCCGAGCTGCGCCAAACTGTACGCCCCCCACTGCGACATGCCCAGTCCGTGTCCAAATCCATAGCCAATAAAACGAAACTGCTGCTGTGCTGTCACCACGCGTGCCGTTCGCGCAGCGTTTGCCACGACAAACGCATCGTCTGCCAATGTCTGTGCCCCTTGGGCAGAGATAACGGATGCCCCACCCATTGTTTGCAGGGAAGTCGTTCCGTCGCTCGTCTGTGCGGTCACTTGCGCCGTGTTTTCGATATCAAAGCGCGTGCTTGGCAATCCGAGCAACGTGCGGTACTGATCCGGACGCGCCACGATCAGCGGCGTGCCATTGGCCGCGACCAACGTGACCCGCCCCGACGTCTCCCCGCGCGACACGACGGACAAGTCGGTCAGCGCACGAATGGTGCTCATATCCGCCACTTGGGCCGCACGCATCGTCTGCAGCAGCTCTGGTGCAAGAAACGGTCCACGGATCCAACGATACGCCGACGACTCTTCTTCTTCTGCCAAGATGGTGAGCCGCGCATCACGACGGATCGTAAACACGATGTTTTCCGGTACGATGGTAGGGCCTGAACGGACGTTGACCGTCGATCCCGTCACGCGCGCGATCGCCCAACCAAGTGGCGTCTTTTCCTCCGTGCGCTGGACTACATCGCTGCGGACGTATCCGACACGCCCTTCTTCCGTCACCACACGAAACCAGCGCAGCTTCCCGATTTGCGCAGCATCGTCCGGACTGGGCACAGGTCCAATGCCCGGGACAGTGACGTTCCATACTTCCTTGGCATCCGATGTCCAGTTTCCTGCATTGCTGTGGAAAAACGCATCTTGCAACGTTCCATCCGCACGGACGAGCTTCCAGCCCGCCGTTTGCTCCGCCGCACGCCGTACTTGGAGCGATTCCCGCTCTATGCCATTGTACACTTGATCAAACGTCGTATCGCTGACGTGCGCAATGCCGTACTTCGCTCCTTGGCGCAGCACGTACGTACGCGCAGCGACCGCTTGGGCCTGCAATGCCGCTTCCGG
>JAGWXQ010000107.1 GCA_018969805.1 Paenibacillaceae bacterium
TCCCCGACGCGGCGCACTTCATCTTTAAACAGCTCGCGCAAAGGTTCAATCAAGGCAAACTGCATGCGCTCAGGCAATCCACCGACGTTGTGGTGCGACTTGATCGTCTGTGCTGTCGCCGTGCCACTTTCGACGACATCGGTGTACAGCGTCCCTTGTGCCAAAAAGGAAAACGTGCCCAAACGTTTTGCCTCGCGCTCAAACGTCTCGATAAACGTATGCCCGATGCGCTTGCGCTTCATCTCTGGATCATCGACATCGGCGATCGCTTCCAAAAACTGTGCGCGCGCATCAATGGCGACGACGTGCATGTCCATCGCATCAGAAAACGTCTCCATGACCGCTTCTGCTTCTCCTTGGCGCAAAAATCCATGATCGATAAACATGCACGTCAGCTGATTGCCAATCGCACGGTGCAGCAGTGCTGCCACAACGGACGAATCAACACCCCCAGACAACGCACACAATACGCGCCGATCGCCGACCGTCTGTTTGATGTGCGCAACCGCATCGTCGATCAACGTGTGCGCCGTCCATTGCTGCGCACATCCACATACGTCCAATACAAACGCCCGCAACATGTCCAAACCGTACTTCGTATGCTCGACTTCCGGGTGAAACTGGACTGCATATACGCCCCGCGCGCGATCGCTCATCGCCGCGATCGCACCATCCGTACGCCCATCGACGACAAACCCATCTGGTGGCGTGACGATGTGGTCACTGTGGCTCATCCACACGGATTGTGATTGTGGACCGTCTGTGGTCAGCGGACTGTGCGGTGCAAACTGCACGATTGCAGCCCCGTACTCCGAGCTCTTTGCCGCTTCGACACGACCTCCCAAGTCCGCCGCAATCATTTGCATGCCATAACATATGCCCAAAATTGGCACTCCAAGCGCATATACACCTGGATCGACGCGCGGGGCGTCATCGTCGTACACACTCGCTGGACCACCTGAAAAAATAATGCCCGCAGGGCGCATCGCCACAATGTCTGCGATCGGTGTGTGCGCAGATACCAACACACTATATACACCAAGCTCGCGCACGCGCCGTGCAATAAGCTGGTTGTACTGGCTCCCAAAATCCAATACGACAATGCCCCTCCGCATTCCATCCATCCCCTACACGTACCCCCCACAACAACCTCTATTCAAAAGTATTGTACTCGTTTTTTGCTTGTGATGCAAAGTAACACCCAATACCACACGCCCCTCCATTGACGCGAAGGGGCGTATGGTTGCGGTGTCCGATTATTTTTGCTCAGCAGGATTACCGATCGACGAAAGCGATTATTTTACGTCGATCCATTGTTCCGTAAGGTCTGCGCGCATTTTCGGCGCTAGTTGTTTATCGTTTTCCATACGACGTTTGACTTTTTCGATATCATGCACAACAAAATCCTGGCACAATCGTTGCTCTGTTTTCAACAAAACTTCCGTACTGTACTTTGATAACGCATTCCATACGTCCCCATCTTGGGCTTTTTATGTGATCCGCAACAGACCATCAGACGTCCCTACACGCTTCCGAACTGCCTCGACAATGGTTTCGAACATCGGTTTTTTCTTCGAACAAAGCGCATCGGACATGCATGCAGCGATCGTTTTTTTGCACTTCGTTGCATGAGACACGATCGCATCCTGGACTACACCCATGTTCTGATCAATAAAATTTTTATTTTTTGCATACTGTATGTGCACATTGTTGTGCACCACTTCCGACACCACGATTCCATATGGCAACGCAGACTTGGTCAGCATCCGTTGCACCACGTTACCCACAGCGGTGGCGGCGACCGTCCCTCCCACAGCATTTACGTTGTTGCGATCATGTTTGCGCACGTTTTGCGCCCACACCACAATCGCCACCGTGTGCACCAGAGCCACCATCGTACACACCAGCACAATCGTCCTGCGCATTCGCTTCTTCTCCCCCCATCTTTCCACTTTTTTTACCCAATTCTCACCTTGCGCACCGCGTGCATCCCTGCGCAAAAAGTTGTGCGTAGTACATATGAAGAAAACGGAACATCAAAAAATCCCATCACGACATGATCACACTATAAAATGTTCAACACCACAACATGGCGCGCGTATATTGTTCTATACACTGATCAACCGATGTGCTATCCTAATATTGACTTATGTTTCCAAACATCGATCGCTTAACATGGCATTTAATTTTATCACAAAACGGGTGCTTCAGTCTCAACAAACAGAGTGGCTTATGAGGGGGCGTACAGATGAACCTAAAAGGGCCAATCACAGTGACGGACATTCATTCCGAAATACACCGCACAACAGTAGATGTCCTCCACGTCCCCGAACGTACCGAAGACATTGTCGCCATCGTCCACGAATGCAACGAAACTGGTGCATCGATCAGTGTTTGTGGCAATCGCCACGCGATGGGGGGACAGCAATTTCTCACCGGACAACACCTCATCGACATGCGTGGCATGCGCGCGTGCGTGCAATATGATCCTGACAAAAAAACTGCCACGTTTCAAGCGGGGGCAAACTGGCAAGACGTGCTGTCTGCGTTGCGGCTTTACTTTTCGCCCGATGGACAAGGGCTGAGTTTTCGTCAAAAACAAACCGGCGCGGACAACTTATCGCTCGGCGGTGCCGTCGCCGTCAATGCGCACGGACGCGGTCTTACGTTGCCTCCATTTGTCTCAGACATCGAGTCCCTCCTCGTCATCGATGCACAAGGGCAGCTGCTCCGATGCAGCCGCACCGAACACGCCGCGCTGTTTTCTTTGGTCGTCGGGGGATACGGACTTTTTGGCATCGTCGTTGAAATCGAACTGCGCCTAGAACAAAGAAAGAAAGTCCAGCGCGTCGTAGACATCATCGAAGCCGATGCACTTGTGCAAAAGGTACACGACCGCATCAACGCCGGTTTTGTATACGGAGATTTTCAGTTTGTCATCGACGAAAAAGACCCAAAATTTTTGCAGCAAGGTGTCTTTTCTTGCTACGTTCCTGTAGACATCACGACGCCGATCGCAAAAAACCAAGCCGAGCTCTCCCCAACAGACTGGTATCGACTGCTTTCGCTCGCGCACACCGATAAGAGGACCGCATTTGAACAATACCGCGCGCATTATCTCAAAACCGATGGTCAGGTATATTGGTCGGACGAGCACCAAATGAGCACGTACCTCGATGGATACCACATCCGACTGGATGCCGAACGGCGATCACCCGTAAAAGGCACTGAAATGATTACCGAATTGTACGTCCCACAACAACATATCGCAGCATTTTTGGAAACAGCAGCAGGACATCTGCGCCGCCTTTCTGCAAACGTCATCTACGGCACAGTGCGCTTTATTGCGCCCGATACGGAATCTGTTCTTACATGGGCGCGTGCCCCGTGGGCGTGTATTATTTTCAATCTGCATATCGACCACACACCCCACGGCTTCGAGATTGCCCAACAACAGTTTCGCACGCTCATTGATATCGCCATAGGCTTCGGGGGAAGCTACTTTTTGACATACCATCACTGGGCGACACGCGCACACATCGTGACGTGCCACCCCCGTATTCATGAGTTTCTGGAGAAGAAAGCACACTACGATCCAGAAGGACGGTTTCGCAGCGACTGGTACGACACGTTGGTACGAAAGCTGGCACACCCATGAACAAAGACACCCCATCGACGACAGCGATCATCGTGGCACTCGGTACCTACTGCACCACAGCGCACTGGCCCACACACGATGTCCGCATCGCGCGCTATGTGCGTGAAATGCTCCGTCATGCACCGCAGCCGTATGCGCTGCTCGCCCGAATGTGCCGCATCCCCATCGTGCGCCACACGATAGAACGCATCATGAATACGATGATCCCTGGGATGTTTTCTCACTATGTCGCAAGAAAACACTACATTGAGACATCTGTGCGCCACGCAATTGCAAACGGTTGCGCCCAAATGGTCATGATCGGCGGTGGTCTTGATACACTGTGCCTGCGTATCAGAGAGGACGTTCCGTCGGTCACCTGCATCGAAATAGACCATCCTGCGACACAAGCGTTGAAAAGAAAAGCATTGCACGCGTTGACGAACATTGCACCCGTCCCAGAATTCCACAGCACGGATTTGACGCACCAATCCGTTTCCGATGCGCTTGCACACACATCATACACACCAAAAGTGACGACATTCGTCATTGAAGGCGTTCTTATGTACCTCACAGAAACACAAGTACGTGCGACACTGGAAAACATCCGCTCTTGTGCGCCCGCACAGTCTACACTAATCGTTACGTTTATGGAGAAAAGCCAAGCAGGCACAATTGGGTTTGCACAGTCCCGCAACGACATCGTCCGTATGTGGCTCAAAAAAAACAACGAGCCGTTTGTATGGGGCATCCCGCCCGACAATGCTGCACGTTTTTTTGCCTCGTGTGGCTGGAAACTGCACGCACAATCCACATGGGAGCAGCTCCGCGCCACATGCCCACATACCCATCCCCCTGCGCGCGGCGAACATATCGCTGTACTGCATGCATTGTAAATCCCATCAAGTGCATTCATCAGCGCACGAAAACGAGCGAAAAAAAGCCATGCACACCGCGATGGCTTTTTTTCTGTCGCCACATACAATGATACACATCCATCGTATGCACCCATCACTACCGAGATCCCAAACCATGCACATAGTCTCAGAAACCCAAAAAAAAATCGTCCCAAATTTCACTCAAACGTTCTTTTGCTAAAAAAGGTAACTGCATGTATCGCTGTTCCGATGAGGTGCGTTCAAATATCCTATATTTTTCACTAGGAATCCATCCTGTTTTGCTCATTTTATATCTCGTACCTTTTCGCTGCATAAAATAAACAAGTGCTTCCCCGACTCACCCACCGATTTTCATGCTTAAATACCAGTTCTCAAATAGTCTGCAAATCCTGAGCAAAACTCATCCCACGATTCGCCTAAATCCATTTCTACTTTGATCTCTAATAAATCGTATATTTCTGATGCTACAGCAAGTTCTTGGAAAATTTTGTAAGACTTGTTATAGTTTATTCTCCTTACTCCATTTCTAGATTTTTTATCAAATTTTTCTGATACATACTGCATAAAAATTGCACCTATATCATATAAAATTCTTACTTGATCTTTTGCATTGAATGATCCGAATACATCTTGAGGAGCATCCAGAAAACATTTTTTTCTTGATGAATCCTGTGATTTATTATCGTAAAAAACTTTTGATTCTAGCGCTCTGATGAGATCTATATTTTTTTTTAAGGATTCACTACTATAAGGGAAGTCTCCTTCCTTCTTGTAATAATATTCATTTTGAACAAAATCTGCCAACCCCTCAGTATGAAACTTGATCGTCCAAATCTTT
>JAGWXQ010000108.1 GCA_018969805.1 Paenibacillaceae bacterium
GTTCAGCGGCTCGATGCGGCGACGGACTATACGATCGACATCAAGCTCAAGACGGTGTCACTCACCGAATCTGGCGTAGAGAAGGCAGAGCGGGCTTTTGGTATTGACAACTTATACGACCACGCGCACGTCATCACAAACCACCACATTGCTCAAGCTTTGCGCGCACATGCAATTATGCGTTTGGAAGTCGATTATGTCGTGCAAGAAGGAGAAATCGTTATCGTCGATGAATTTACAGGGCGACTGATGACGGGGCGGCGGTATAGCGATGGGCTGCATCAAGCGATAGAAGCGAAAGAAGGGCTTGAAGTACAGCACGAGAGCATGACGCTTGCGACGATCACGCTGCAAAATTATTTCCGGATGTATCGCAAACTCGCAGGGATGACGGGGACGGCAAAAACGGAAGAAGAAGAACTCAAAAAAATATACAACCTCGATGTCGTCGTTATTCCGACGCACCGTACGATGATTCGCGAAGACAAACCAGACGTCGTCTACAAGACGATGATGAGCAAGTACCGCATGGTCGTAGAAGAAATCGTCGCCCGTCACGAAACCGGGCAACCTGTGCTCGTCGGTACGGCATCGATTGAGAGCTCAGAGCTCGTCTCCGCAATGCTGCGCAAACGCAATGTACCCCACAAAGTGCTCAACGCAAAATACCATGCGGAAGAAGCGCTTATCGTCGCAAACGCAGGGCAATTTAAGGCGGTCACGATCGCGACGAATATGGCAGGTAGGGGTACGGACATCGTGCTCGGTGAGGGTGTCGTAGCACTCGGTGGATTGCACATCATCGGCACTGAGCGGCATGAGAGCCGGCGCATCGACAACCAGCTGCGCGGGCGTGCGGGACGACAAGGAGATCCAGGATCGACGCAGTTTTATTTGTCGCTGGAAGACGAGTTGATGCGTCGCTTTGGTGCGGAAAACATTATGGGCATGATGGATCGGCTTGGCTTTGAAGAAGACCAGCCGATCGAGAGCAAAATGATTACGCGTGCTGTCGAGTCGTCACAAAAACGCGTCGAGGGCAACAATTTTGATCAGCGCAAAGTCGTACTGCAATATGACGATGTCATGAACCAACAACGCGAAATCATTTATAAGCAACGACGGGAAATGCTGTATGCAGACAACGTGCGCGACGTGATGCTCGGTATGATCGATCCGCTCATCGAACGCATCGTGCGTGCACATACGCCATCAAATGAAGTGCCCGAACAATGGGATTTGCAAGCGATACTTGATTACGCGCATGCGACGTTTATTAATGAGCCGCAGCTCACCATTTCGGACATCGACACGAAAGAGCCCGAAGAAATCATCGAGCTCCTGAAAAGCACGATGCGCGCACATTATGCCAAGCGGGAAGCGCAGGCAGAGGAACAGTATGTACGGGAGTTTGAAAAGGCGATCGTACTGCGTGCCGTCGATACAAAGTGGATGGACCATATCGATGCGATGGATCAGTTGCGCCAAGGCATTCATTTGCGTGCGTATGGAGGCACCGATCCGTTGCGGGAGTATCAGTTTGAGGGATTTGCGATGTTTGAAGAAATGATCGCATCGGTACAAGAAGAGGTCGCAAAATACGCGCTTAAGTCCCAAGTACAGCTCGTTGTGCGCGAAGAAGTAGCCAAAGAGCGCGTCGTCATCGAATCGTCAGGGGAGAAAGAGCAAAAAAAGACACCCGTACGCAAAACGAAAAAATCCATCGGACGCAATGACCCGTGTCCGTGTGGCAGTGGCAAAAAGTACAAACATTGTCATGGAGCGTAGAAAGGATGGGATGCACAGGATGATGCACGTGGGTACGGTAAAGCAACAGCTGCGTGACGTAGTGCACCAATTGCAGCAAATGAGGGATTCACTTTGACGTACCACTAAAACGTGAGCAAATCGCAGACTATGAAGCGAAAATGTCCATGCCCCAATTTTGGGACGATGCCGAACAAGCAAAAAAAATCATTGATGCCACGAATGCGCTGCGTACCGTCGTAGATGCGTTTGATCAGCATATGCGGCAAGCGGAAGATTTGCAGACGATGCTTGAGCTGATGGAAGAAGAAAACGCGCAAGAAACGTTGTTTGAACAATGGAGTGACGAAGTGGCGCAGCTGGTCGCCTCATATGCTGCGTATGCGCTGTCGTTTATGCTCAATGGTCCATATGACAAGCATCACGCGATCGTTGAGTTGCATCCTGGTGCGGGGGGCACAGAATCACAAGACTGGTGTGCGATGCTGTACCGAATGTACACGCGCTGGGCAGAACAACAAGGATATGCCGTCGATGTGCTGCATTATTTGCCTGGGGACGAAGCGGGCATCAAAAGTGTCACGATGCTCGTGAAAGGGCACAATGCGTACGGATACTTGCAAGCAGAGAAAGGGGTGCATCGGCTCGTGCGGTGCTCACCTTTTGATGCGTCCAATCGACGTCATACGTCGTTTGCCTCGTGTGACGTCGTACCAGACATCCCTGAAGGTCCGAGCGACATCGTCATTCGTGCCGAAGATCTCAAAGTGGATACGTATCGTTCGAGTGGTGCAGGAGGACAGCATATCAACAAAACAGACTCTGCGGTACGGCTGACACACGTGCCGTCGGGCATCATCGTCGCATGCCAATCCGAACGATCGCAAATCGCAAACCGCGATATGGCAATGCGTATGTTGCGTGCAAAATTGCTTGATCGGCAAATGGAAGAGCAACAAAAACAGCTGCAAGCAATCCGTGGCGAGCATATGGACAATGCATGGGGCAGCCAAATACGCTCGTATGTCTTCCATCCGTATACACTCGTAAAAGACCACCGTACACAAGTGGAGACGGGAAATGGCAATGCAGTGATGGACGGGGACATTACTCCTTTTATTCATGCGTATTTGCGAATGAAGTAATCGGGAGAAAGTGGCTCTGCTAGAAATAAGGAACATAGAAAGGATCGCCGTACGCACTTCATGAAGTACAACAGGAACGCGTACGGCGAATCTTAAAACAAAGTCCAAGACCATTGTAGTGCGCGTATTTATTTTGGGCGGTACATCCACTTGAGTTTTTGTTTGAGCGACGTGATCAGTGGTTGATCTCCAGGTTTCTTGACACCTTTTTCAATTGTTTGAATCGTATAGCTAAGAAAATCAATGCAGAGCTCATGTTTTGATTTTTTCAGCACTTCTCGGGATAAAGACCATATTGTATCCCAAGGTTCATTGTCGATAAACCGCACGACACTGCGGAGAATTTTATTGGGTTTTTCTTTAAATATATGCTTGAAGAGTAGGTACGGATCAGAACTTTTGAAGTGCTTTTGCATTGGTTTGGAAAACTGTTCATGCAGAAACTGGAAAAAAAAGGATCCGAATGCATAGAAAAAAGAGGAATTAGAAATAAGTTTCTTTATACGAATATTATCCAACAAAATCTGTCCATAGATTGGGCTGTCGTTAGCAATAAAACAAAGATTATCTTCAAGTAGGTTATTGGCACTAGTTGGGGGCAACGCGTTAAAAAAACGGAGTATTTTGCTAGAGTTAAATAAAATAGGATAACCAAGCAGGTGGCTTCCAAAAAAATCCGCAATGCCTTCCTCGAAAAAAAACGATTGCCATTTACTTCTGACTTTGTTATTTATACCATAGATCATGTGTACGTATTCATGAGTAATTGTGTGGAGGAGGTCAATGTCCCGCAGTAATATTAAATTAATAAATAATTTATTACCGCTTTGACGATCATAAAAACCAGAAGCATTTTGGTATGTCCTACGCATATCAATAAAATTAATAAATATGTCGTTATGACTTGGTAGTACATGAGAAATTTTAGTGATAGATGCGAAAGTGATTTCTTCAAATTTTTTTGCAAGACTTAATATTTGTGCAAGGTCATATTTTTTTTCAAGGGTTGTATCTACGCAGACGATCAGTCGGCGGACGTGCTTCTTGTTATCGATATCGGCAGTTAATTCTTTTGTGTGGACAGTACGATACGTATAACGAAGCATACGTTGAACAAAAATATCCGGTGTACATAAATTGGCATCTTCAGCCGGGGCACCTAATTTGCGCGTGATTTTTCCGACGTCGTTTGGTTGATGTGCGATCAGGGTGCACGTTCCTGGGATGTTCCACAGTTGAGTTACGATGGGGCATACTGTCGAAGCGATTGTACCGAACGAAATCCCTTTGTCCGTTTGCATCGTTTTGAGGACGGTGTTCATCGGGTTTGGGGTGGATTTGATTGCGGCATCGAAAGCTTGTGACAAGTTACACGATGTATTTGCGCACAACTTTGTATTGGTCATTAGGCTACGTTGTGCTCTTTGCAATTGCTTTTGTAATTCAGTTCGATTTTTTTTGTACAGCTGACGAAGATCTTTTTGAGTAGAAGTAGGGATCGTTATACCGAGCGGTACATTGTTTGAAGAAGACACCACAATTTCACGGACGACAAAACCTACAAAGGAAGCGAGGAGCACTCCCGATGCATCGGGGTGTACCTTTGCGGTTTTTTGCTTAGAAAAATTTTTTGGGATGACGGAAAAGAATATATCGTCCAGATGCGTGTCCTTTGCAAGAACAGAGGGAGAAAACACCGTCTGCACAATAAGTACAGAGAGGGCGCATCGTTGTATCCATAGCCGCATGGGAGCAACCCCTTTGCTGATGATTGGAAATACCACTCTGCTTGTGTATTCAGGCGCATCGCGCCCCACAATTTGGAAGTGTTGCAGCGTGTGTGCTTCTTCGTCGTGGAGCACACTGCAAGACGGGGTGGTGCGGTGTGCACTGGAAAATAGTGATCGAGTGGTGCGCTGTATGTGTCGGATCGTTTGTGTGCGCGCTTGGATTTTCGGTGTTTCTTGCGCCAAACGACATTGCGTCTGGTGGTGTACAAGGCATTTCGCTTATTGTCCGCGCGCATTGGGGCGTGTCTCCAGCCTTGACGCAGTGGTTGCTAAACGTGCCCCTATACGTCATAGGGGTTGTGGTGCTTGGACGATCGTACGGCGTAAAGACGTTGTTTGGTTCGATCGCACTTCCTTTTTTCGTGCAAATAACAGAACATATCGCTCCAGTGACAACGAACATACTATGGGCCTCTTTGGTTGGCGGCCTGATCGTCGGCTTAGGCGTGGGCCTCGTATTTAGTGCGTGTGCATCGACAGGTGGATGGGACATCGTGGCACAAATATTGGCACGCGTGCTCCGCATGCCTGTCGGCATGGCCGTAGCAGTGTGTGACGGACTCGTGATCGCGTGGGCGGCGTGGGTGTTTGGACT
>JAGWXQ010000109.1 GCA_018969805.1 Paenibacillaceae bacterium
CCGCAGGGCGAACAAGGCGAACAAGGCCCGCAAGGTGAGAAGGGCGAGCAAGGCGAGCAAGGCGAGCAAGGCGAGCAAGGCGAGCAAGGCGAGCAAGGCGAGAAGGGCGAGCAAGGCGAGAAGGGCGAGCAAGGTGAGAAGGGCGAGCAAGGCGAGAAGGGCGAGCAAGGCGAGAAGGGCGAACAAGGCGAGAAGGGCGAACAAGGCGAGCAAGGCCCGCAAGGCGAGCAAGGCGAGAAGGGCGAACAAGGCCCGCAGGGTGAGCAAGGCGAACAAGGCCCGCAGGGCGAACAAGGCGAACAAGGCCCGCAAGGTGAGAAGGGCGAGCAAGGCCCGCAGGGCGAGCAAGGCGAGAAGGGCGAACAAGGCCCGCAGGGCGAACAAGGCGAACAAGGCCCGCAGGGGGTACCAGGAATTGTCCTCGATTATGCCAATTTTTATGCTTCAATGCCTACAGACAATGGAAATCCGATCGCCATCGGCAACGATATTGCATTTCCCAATGTCAGCGTAAGCCACCCATCTACTGGAATCACATTACTCGATCCTACGAAAATATTGCTCGCTGCCCCAGGTATATACCATATCATTTACACGATTTCTATTACCGAAATAGCCCAACTGATTATCACACTCAATGATATTCCGCAACCGTATACGACGGTCGGTCGTGCCACAGGGACATCACAAATCATGTGCGGATGTCTTATCCAAACGTGGCAGAAAAATACGAAGTTTACCATTCGTAATTTTAGTTTAGCACCGATTAATCTTAGTTTGCCACCCGTCACTGGTGGCGTAAATACGACGACTGCACAATTGACCATATTGCGGCTTGCATAACAAACACCACAGACGCGAACGATGTGTTTGCGTTTTTTTTTGCACTTTTGTTCATCTTATGGTACACTCATACTCATCCCCTATTGAAAACATATATCCAATGGGCTGAATGCGCCGAGGAAGCAAAAGGCGTTTTTGTGAAACGGATACATGTATTGAAATACGGAGGCGTATCAAATAAAAACGAAACAGAGGGTGATTGTTCATGTCTATGACGTTTGATATGTACATGCATGATGTGGTCAAACCTATGCGGGACGAACTCACGAACATCGGCGTAACGGAATTGCGCACGCCAGAATCGGTTGACGTTGCCATGTCTGATCGATCCGGCACAATGCTGCTCGTGTTCAATTCGGTATGTGGATGTGCTGCAGGACAAGCACGTCCGGGTGTAGCTCTCGCGCTGAAGCACTCTGTCGTCCCTGATCGGTTGTATACTGTATTTGCCGGTCAAGACAAAGCAGCTACTGCACAAGCACGTTCGTACATTCCAAACATCCGTCCTTCATCTCCTTCTATGGCACTTTTTAAAGATGGTGCGCTTGTACACTTCGTCCCACGCGAACTCATCGAAGATGCACACGCCGAGCACATTGCCAAAGAGTTGACACAAGCGTTTGACGCACATTGTCGCTGATGTTTTGATCATAACATACTGTGCCCCTTCAATTGGGGCACAGATATTGGGGCATCTTGTTGTTGCTTTTGTTTCATTTTGCGGTCATGCGATGACGTGTTCCGTACGCTTCCACATGTCCTCGACTTTTTGTGCCCCGATGCGTTCAGCGATCAGGCGCGATGCGGTCGCCAGTGCGGGGGCGCGTTTGATGTTGTGTGCATCTGTAGCGATTACGTGTGCCCATCCTCGATCGATAAAGTCCCATGCCGCTGTTTGTACGACGTTTCCGTTGTTTCCAAGCAAACTGTCTGCCGTCACTTGAAGCCACGCGCCCGCATCGATGATCGTTTGTAAAAGATGAACATGTTCCCGAAAAAACCCGTGGCGTTCTGGATGGGGTACGATGGCGCGAATACCGCGCTCTTGCAATTGTGCAACAACGTCAAGCGTATGCGTTGCATACGCTGTCCACGGTTGTTCCAGCAGAACATATCTTCGTTTGTCTGCAAGCGTACAAAATGCATCAGTATCAAGATCGTGGAGGACATCGCGCACTTCATCCAAGCGTACTTCGTTCCCTGGAAGCACGTGCAGTGGAATCCCCGCTTCATGAAGCGCATTGCGCAACATGACGATCGATGCACGTACGCGACCGCTATGGACACACCAGTGTACGTTATAATGTGGCGTTGCTACGATGGTTGTGATGCCGTCTGCCACTGCGCATCGTGCCATAGCGAGTGCCGTTTCAAGGGAATCTGCTCCATCGTCTAATTCTGGAAGTATGTGACAATGAATATCGACCACGCACTTCATCCTCTCTGAACTATTGTCTTCTTCAGATCATGCCCATACTCATCCCTTATTGAAAACATCTGTACAGAGGGCTTCTTTTTTTGAAGGGGCAAAAAGCGTTCTTGTGCAACGGATCGATGGCTTGACATACGGATGTGTATCCTTTGGGATAAGCATAGCACGTCGCATCCAAAATTGCATCTGTAGTGCGCGAGGTATAGACAAAATCACTTTAGGAATGCGGAAAGGATGATTACACAATCAATATACGTACAGCACTGACAACAAGGCGATGCATTTACTATGAAGAGGATACGCATCAAGACACCGGATAACCCTATGGTGTTACGAGACGCGAAATTGATCACATTGACGATCCCTGAAGGTGAAAAAAGATGAACATCATCAGCTTGTTTTCTGGGGCAGGCGGTTTGGATTTGGGATTTAAGCAAGCGGGCTTTCAGGTCATTTGGGCAAATGAGTACGACCGCACCATATGGAACACATACAAGAGCAACCACAGCAGTTGCTTAGATACACGAGATATTCGCGTTATTTCTTCGGAAGAAATACCAGATTGCGAAGGAATCATCGGTGGTCCTCCGTGTCAAAGCTGGAGCGAGGCGGGAGCTTTACGTGGTATCGACGACGCAAGAGGAAAGCTTTTTTATGAATTCATTCGAATACTGCGCGACAAACAACCGAAGTTTTTTGTAGCAGAAAATGTTTCGGGCATGTTGGCTGACATACACCAAGCGGCTGTTCAGAACATCATGCATCACTTTGAAAATGCGGGATATCGCGTTCAGTTCTACTTGCTCAATGCGGCAGATTATTCCGTACCACAAGATCGCAAACGTGTTTTTTATATTGGATTTCAGAGGGATTTGATCGCTTCCTTTCAGGTTCCTCCTCCATTAAAACAAAAAATGACTTTACGAGATGCTATTTGGGATTTGCAAAAAACGGCATTGCCTGCATATGCCACGAATAAAACAAACGAAGATGCGTGTATTGTCCCGAATCATGAATATATGACCGGAGGCTTTTCATCCATATATATGTCGCGCAATCGTGTGCGCGGTTGGGATGAACAGTCTTTTACAATACAAGCGGGAGCGCGTCATGCCCCTATTCATCCCCAAGCTCCAAAAATGATGTTTATTGATCAAAACAAGCGTATTTTTGTCCCCGGAAAAGAACATCTATATCGCAGATTAAGTGTTCGCGAATGCGCCAGAATCCAATCATTTCCTGATGACTTTTTGTTTTACTATACAAATATATCGGATGGATATAAGATGATTGGCAATGCTGTGCCCATCCAATTGGCGCAGGCTGTGGCACATGCAGTTAAAAAAACACTGCAATAACTGCACTTGGAAAAGTGTCATGTCAATGGAACCTTTAAGACATTTCATTTTCTTCGTAGTTTTATAAAAAATAGTTATGCAAACAATAAATAGCATCGTCTTTTTCTGATCGATTCGTCCATGAGAGAGGAATAGGTGCAATATGACTCCAACACAGCAAGACATTATTCGTACATTGGGTGTCGTGCCCCATATCGATGTCGCCCAACAAATTGCCTTACGCGTAGATTTTTTGCAACATCACGTCACGCAAGCACAAAAAACAGGACTCCTGATCGCAGTAAGCGGAGGCGTAGACAGTGCCGTCGCTGCTGCATTGTGCTTCCGCGCGACGCAAGCACTGTGTGCGCGTACTGGGCAAGACTATCGGACGATCGCGCTCCTTATGCCATATGGTATACAAAGTGACATCGAAGACAGCTGGTCTGTCGTGCGTGCGCTCGGCATCGTCCATGCGATCGAAATGAACATTCAAGAAGCGGTCGATGAATCCGTCACAGAGTGTGAGTACGCGCTCAAACGCCTAGGTTCTCCGCGCCATCTCTCCCGCCTTGCCAAAGGCAATACCAAAGCACGCATGCGTATGGTCATGCAGTATGCGCTTGCCCAAGAGCTCAACGTGCTCGTTGTCGGAACCGATCATGCTTCTGAGGCGATTACCGGCTTTTATACGAAATACGGGGATGGTGCGGTAGATCTCACACCGCTGAGCTCGCTCAACAAACGACAAGTCGTCCTGCTTGCAGAAGCACTTGGTGTCCCACATCATGTGTGCACGAAAGCACCGACAGCAGGCCTTTGGCCTGGACAAACCGACGAAGACGAGCTAGGCATCACGTACGCACAAAATAGTGATTATTTGGAAGGGAAGCCGATTGATCCGCTCATTGCATCGACGCTTGAACGCATGTATGTTGCTACAGCACATAAACGAAATCCAATCCCTGGAATTTAGCGCATGATTTATGGAATCGGCAACGATGTCGTCTATATCCCTCGTATTTCCCGCATCGTGCAGAGCGACCGCGTGCATCGCTTTGTGCACAAACTCCTCAACGCACACGAACGCACGGCATTGGAATCGATCGCCGCACCGCATGTAGACGTGCATATCGCAGGACGCTGGGCACTCAAAGAAGCGATCGCAAAAATGCTCGGCTGTGGTATTGGCAACAGTGTGTCGTTTCATGACATCACGATTGCGCGCAACGCACGTGGTCGCCCAATCGCCTTGATTGACCCCGTCGTATGGGAACGTCTGGGGATCAACGCAACATTGCACATCCACGTGTCGCTCTCACACGATGCAGACATCGCCTATGCTATAGCGATCGGTGCATATGTAGACCCGATGCGGCCGTGATGCACGTTCGTTTCTTTATGCGAACACGTGTTTTCTTAGGTGGAAAACGCATACGCTTTGACGAACATTTTTTCGGACATCTTATGGATAAAATCACGCATGCACAACGCGTGCGCATTGGATTGGTTTGATTGTGCTATCATCGGTATGCTCCGCACGATGCATGGTGTATGGTTCGTTGCTTCGTGCGCGGTACGCGGGGTTGCACGTATTCGTATTTCCAACCATCGATCCGTTTCACAGAACCGCCTTTTGTTTTTTCGGCGCATACAG
>JAGWXQ010000110.1 GCA_018969805.1 Paenibacillaceae bacterium
CTCCACCGATATTGGTTACAGTCCCCTGTGCATCCAGCCGCATCACGGTCAAACGATCCGCTCGTTGTCCCTCTTGCAATGCATACGGAATCATAAACGTGAACGGTGCAGTCTCTTGGCGCACCGGAAATGTCAACGGTGAGAGGGGCATGCGCCGCTGTGCACGCACCGAAAACACAGAAGTCGCACGTCCGATCCATTGGCGCTGCACTGCACTCAACTTTGACGCAGCATTGACCGACACTCGCCCCATATGCATCGATAACTCAATCGACTCTTGTGGCGCACGTGAAACTACCGTCTGCAATCCTTTGGGAGTAAAAATCAAGGAGCCCACATCGGAGCGAAATTCAATTTCACTCACCGGAAACGTCGCCAGCGCATCAAAAAAAGGAGGTTCTAGAACAATATCAACTTGTGGTACTTGCTCGATTGGACGCAATACGCGCACAATCGTCCGCAGCGGCAACACGGTCGGGATGTTTGCTTGTGCGAGCCGATCTCGAATCAATTGCGCCACTTTGCTTGCTTGTACAGCGCGCTCATTCATGAGCGCTGCTTGCGCATCGGTCACGTACACCCGTGCACTTTTTCCGATGTGGTTCGCGATCAATTCGATGGTATTGGTTCGCTGCACGAGTTGCATAGCCGTTTCACGAATCAGATCAAGCAATGGCTGGGTCGTCCACATGCGCAGCTTTGCTTGCTCAAACAATGTTCGTGCCGCGCGGATCGACTGCATGAGCAACGCCTGCCCTGTATTTTGATCGACGTTCGGAACGATGCGCAATGAGAATGCAATAATCGATTGCGCGGCATCCAATGCTTGCCGTTGTTGCGCCTCGGAAATGACCGGTTTTGCAAGCGATTCCGTAATTGTGGCAACTGACCGCATATACGTCTCATGCAATGCGGTCAACGCTGCGACCGCAGTTTTCCCACTTGCAAGCGGTGGTGCCTCACGATATGGATGCGCAGAAGACAATTCGTTGCCCCACTTATGCGCAAAATACCCTTCGACTTTCTGACGATCCGACAACGTCAGCGGCATAGCCGTATGCACAATCTCCTGAACGTCTACCGTGCCGTCCCCTCGCTTCACCGATTGAACCATTGTAAACGTACGCAATGTATCAATGGACAGCTTTGCTGGCAAAAAGCGCATCGTCATCACTGCACCACCGTCAATGACGTCGCCGTCATGTTCCGGTACGCCGATCGCAAGCGTCCGCGTCCCATCATCAAACGCAATCGCGTTTCCAATACGGCTGTCCGTCGGCACATCATATGCCTGCGCAGCATCATAACTTGATCCTACGATGGCAGCTTGCGTCCACCGCGATCGCTGCACTCCAGTGGCATCCGAGCGATCCAACAAATACACCGCACCACGATCAGGCGTACGATTGCCTTTTCCAGCGTCGTTTGGCGCACCGACTGCAAGCTGCATCGACGAAGGTGCCACTGCCACCGCTGCCCCAAACCGATCTTGCGCATCAAGAGGAATCAGTGCGTCTGACGCATCGTCCACAATCCCAATCCGATGATCTAACCGTGCAGTCACTCCAAGAATCGCAAACGCATACACCATCCCAGCCGATTTTGTTGTGTTGTTTACACCATCGTCGTCCGGTGCCCCGACAAACAACCACTGTCCCCGCGCATCCAGTGCGACAGAGGCTCCAAAATTGTCATACGCATCCAGTGCTACCGGTACCCATGGTGCGGATTTTCCAATTGCACCGATGATTTTTGGTGCAATCGACTTCTGCTCCCACTGAAATACGTACACCGCCCCTGCCGAATCAGTCGCATTGTCTGCACCGTCATCAAAATCCGCTCCAACCGCCAACGTTTGTCCGCTTGCATCCAATGCCACCGAAATTCCAAATCGATCATACGCGTCAAGCGGAACCCCGCTCTCCTTCCCAATGACCGTAGTCCGCACACCACCCCCATTCGATGGGTCTGGAAAGTCAAACACATAAACGACACCCGTCGCATCGTTGCCCCCAAGCGGTGCACCCACAACAAGCCGCGATCCCGTCGCATTAAAAGCTACGGAATAGCCAAACAACGTGCCCGAGCCCAAATTAGGCACAGGCACGTATTGTTCATTCATTTCCTGCGTATATCCTTTGCCGATCTTCGCCTGCAGCATCCACCCGTCTGTTGCCCGTTCATATACATACACAGCGCCAAAATCACCACCATCCCCATACCCATCATCCGAGCTCACACCGATCGCCAATTTCGTCCCATCTGCGCTGAGCGCCACGGATTGTCCGAACCGATCTCCCTTCTTGCCACTTTCATTATCGATTCCTTGCTTGGATAACGTGGATTCATAAACGCCTGCACGAAACGGTGCGCTGTGCATCGCCTCACCTTGTCCAAATACGACCGATCGAACCCCAATCGACGGTCTTATTTGCCCGTCGTACTGTACAGCAACGTTGCCCGAACCGCTTTTGTCTCTCCACTCACTGACACGCCCAGAGGCATCCCGCGAAAGCGTCGCCCCATCCGATCCATCCAGCCACAGCGAAAGCCCTGGAAGTTCGCTGGGTTGCCATACAGGAACTTTGGGTTCCACCGCGAGAACACGCCCGATCCACAAGCAACCGATGATGCTGCACACAAACAGCAGTGCCCACCGAACGGGCGAATAGTGGTTGCTCATTTTTTGACGCTCCTTCGCTGGCTAAGATAATGAAATAGGATGTAACCCATCTTCATCGTGTTCATTTTCGCGACGGTACCATTGACGGAACACAAACACCAAAATGCTGCCGTATACGACTTCCTGTGAGAGCTTCATAATGACACCGCCGAGCTGTTGGTCACGCAAAGGATCAAACCACGACAGCTGCTCAGGTCCACCAAGCAAATCAAGCACTTGTGCAGGGGTCATGTGGGGAACACAATACCCCATCGCGACCGCCCACAATGAAGCATCGGTATACGTCGCATAAAAAGGGGCACTGGCAAAAATAATGAGTGCACACGCGGGAAGAAGCAGTACACTGTTGGCAAAAATGTACCCCATTTTTTTGTACCCCGCAAGCACATCGAGCGCACGGTACGGTGCCACGATCGGAATCCACATCAACACACCCGTCACAAACAGTACGACGTAATACACGGTATGCAGCGTGTAATTCAACATGACCGCATCATGAACGAGCGGAATATGATACAGTGAAAAAGCCATGTTGAAAGAAACAAGTGCAACAATCGGATGCACACACCCACGAACAAACCGCCACACCCGCCAGTGCGCGATCAGATGCACCATCTTGTCATCAAGACCACTGAGCAAAAGCACTGGAGCAACCAAAAATGCAAGCGTCATCGTAATCATATGAAACGTAAACATCACATGTCCGTACACATCGATCGGACTCCCAAGACCAATATACAGACATGCGAGACCGAGAAAAAACAACACCGCTTGCCGCGACCAAGCGCGCTCGTGCACCATGCGCCGCCAGTATACGTACACCACACCGACGATCCACAAAGAAACGAGCAGCCACGGACTCCACAAAGCGACCCAGCTCAACGCTTCCAGTTTCATATCGCCGCCCCCATAATCCGTCTTAGTACAACCAAGACCATACCGTTCCGGCTAAGACGCACGTCAGTGCAACAAAAAAACCCATCGCAATTCCGAAAATCGGCACTCCATGCCCCTTGTCTTTTAAATGCATCCACACAAAAAGTTGGATGATCGCTTGAAACAGAGCCAAAAACAAAATAAACGCAATGACGAACCAACGTGCCACTTGTGCCTCGCTTGCAATCGCATACGCTGCTGCAAGAAAGGAAAACGCCGTAAGCATGATCGAACTTACAAACGCAACCATCGGCAGCTTGATCGACTGCGCATGCGGACGACGCGCCATCACAGCCCCAGACATCACCGGCGGCTCATTGATCGGCACTTCCTTGCGCACCACAGCTTGCTTGCTTTTGTTTTTTTTTGCCATCCCTACACCCCCAATACCCCAAACAAATACACGACCGTGAAAATAAACACCCACACTACGTCCACAAAATGCCAATACAAACTCGCCACATACACCTTCGGACCCGTTACGTCTGTAATGCCTTTGCGGGCAACTTGCGCCATCAGCAAGCTAATCCACAATATTCCAAAAACGACATGCGCGCCGTGAAATCCTACGAGCGAGTAAAACGCCGTGCTAAACGCACTGGCCGTAAATCCATGTCCGAGATGGACATAATGCTGAAACTCATATATTTCTAAAGCCAAAAAGCCAAGCCCAAGCCATACCGTCACTCCGAGCCACGCAAGCATCGTGCTCACGCGTCCGCGATGCATCGCTTGTACCGCAAATACACTCGTAAGCGAACTCGTCAATAACAAAAATGTCGCCCACGCCACCAACATCAAATCAAACAATTGCTGGCTCGTCGGTCCTCCCGGCATAACCGAATTGCGCAACGTCAAATATGTCGCAAACAATGTACCAAACAACACACATTCGCCACCAAGAAAAAGCCAAAAAGCAAGCACTTTGTTGCGTCCTTCGAGCGTCGCCTTCTCAATTTCGTGCGTTGCCGTATGCGCAGTCGCCATTAGTGCTTCACCTTGCCTTCTTCTACATGAATGTGGTAGCCGTGGTCGTCAATCACAGAACGCAAAAACATGCACACAAACGTCAGCACGAGCCCTCCAATGGCCACAGCATTTGCCCAATTGTATTCGTCTTTCCACGACGTGGTATACATAAATCCAAGAGCTGCAACAAACAATCCCAGCGACATCACAAAAGGCAAGATCGACGGCGAAGGCATATGAATGTCTTCGAGTGGATGGGCAACATCCATGTTCTTTTTCCCTGCCATCTTCTCTTTCCACCACGCATCAATACCGCGCACTACAGGGATTTGCAAGAAATTGTACTCTGGAGGAGGGGAAGCGATCGTCCACTCCAACGTACGCCCCATTCCGTCCCACGGATCGTCAGGCGCAGTGCGTGGCTTCATCATGGTCATCACAATGTTGACCAACAACAACACCGTCGCAATTGCCATCAACACCGCACCCGCAGACGATACCGCATTCATCCATCCCCAACCAGGGTTTTCTGCCTCACCCAAATACGTGTATACACGTCGGGGCATCCCGATCATCCCTAAAAAATGCTGTATAAAAAACGTACAGTGAAAGCCCGTAATAAACAACCAAAATATCCATTTTCCAAGCGTCTCATGCAGCATGCGCCCAAACATTTTTG
>JAGWXQ010000111.1 GCA_018969805.1 Paenibacillaceae bacterium
ATGGGCCAATCGGCATCGCATTGGCTAAGGAAGTGTCTTCAGTAGCGATGATCGATGTCAATGCACGCGCAGTTGCATTGGCGGTGCGCAACGCCAAGCGCAACCATTGCGCCAACGTGCACGTTTATTGTGGCGATAAGTACGATCCCGTGGTTGGCCAGCGTTTTGATGTGATCGTGACGAATCCGCCCATTCGCGCAGGAAAAGCGGTCGTATACGATATATTTGCACAGTCACGATTGCACCTGATGGCATGTGGTGCGTTGTGGTTTGTGATGCATCAGAAGCACGGCGTGCAATCGGCGATCGCTTATTGCAAAACGCTGTTCCGCTCTGTAGAGGTCGTGGAAAAGCACAAAGGGTTTCGTGTCGTTCGTGCGCGATCCGGCGTTGACGAGGGCGCGGCATCGTGGTATGATTAGAGATCTGTTCGCTCGTCTTCGTAAGGGCACGTGTGGCGCGCTCGTGGGCTTACGGAGGCGAAGCATTATTGGGGTTGTGATTCGTTTTTAGACAGAAAGGGTGGACGAACAATTGGGTGGACATGTGGTGCAGTTAGGGCGCAGAGCGCGCAGAAGTTATGCCCGCATTCACGAAGTGTTGGACATCCCAAATCTCATTGAAATCCAACACCAATCGTATCAGCATTTTTTGGATACGGGCTTGTTGGATTTGTTTCGCGATTTGTCGCCGATACAAGACTTTGTTGGAAATTTGTCGTTGTCCTTTTTGGATTTCACCCTTGGAGAACCAAAGTACAGCATCGCAGAATCGCGGGAGCGGGATGCGACGTATGCGGCACCTTTGCGCGTGCGCGTGCGTCTCATTAACAAAGAAAGTGGCGAAGTCAAAGAGCAAGAAGTGTTTATGGGCGACTTTCCGCTTATGACCGATACCGGTACGTTTATTATTAATGGCGCTGAGCGCGTCATTGTAAGCCAGCTCGTAAGAAGTCCAAGTGTGTATTTTAATGCAAAAGTAGACAAGAACGGACGAAAAACATACGCGGCAACGGTCATTCCAAACCGTGGTGCGTGGCTCGAACTCGAAACGGATGCAAAAGACATTATTTACGCACGCATCGATCGAACACGAAAAGTGCCAATGACCGTTCTTTTGCGCGCGCTGGGATTGTCGCGTGACGAAGACATAATCAACGTGTTTGGAGACGATCCGTTTTTGCGCAATACGTTAGAAAAAGACATGACAGAAAACACCGAGCAGGCACTTATTGAAATATACGAGCGCTTGCGACCGGGTGAGCCACCGACCGTAGAAAATGCGCGCAGTTTGTTGTATGCACGTTTTTTTGATCCAAAACGGTACGATCTCGCGAACGTTGGTCGCTACAAAATGAACAAAAAGCTTCATCTAAAAAATCGGTTGTTTAACCAAAAATTGGCGCATCCGATCGTCGATGAGGCAACCGGCGAATTGCTCGCTCGTGCGGGGCAAGTGCTCGATCGTCGTTTGCTGGATGTGCTTGTGCCACATTTGGAGAAGGGCGTTTGCCCGTGTACGGTGGCGCTCAGCGGGACGTTTTCTGAACGCACGGTATTGTCCATGCAAAAAATATCCATCATCGCACCAGACGACGACACCCGAACAATTCCCGTCTTGGGCAATGGCAACATCGATAAACATGTCAAATGTCTTACGATTGAAGACGTGTTGGCATCGATTAGCTACTATTTGCACTTGTTGCATGGGGTCGGAACGACGGACGACATCGATCACCTGGGCAATCGGCGTTTGCGGTCTGTCGGTGAGTTGTTGCAAAATCAGTTTCGCATCGGACTGACGCGTATGGAGCGTGTTGTGCGGGAACGGATGTCAATTCAAGATACAAATTCCATCACACCACAGGCGCTCATAAACATCCGACCAGTTATTGCTGCTGTGAAGGAGTTTTTCGGCAGTTCTCAGTTGTCACAGTTTATGGACCAGACAAACCCACTAGCAGAGCTGACGCACAAGCGGCGCTTGTCGGCTCTAGGACCAGGGGGATTGACGCGGGAACGCGCAGGATTTGAGGTGCGCGACGTCCACCACTCCCATTATGGGCGCATGTGTCCGATCGAGACACCAGAAGGTCCAAACATTGGATTGATCAATTCACTTTCGACGTTTGCCAAAATTAATGAATTTGGATTTATCGAGACACCGTATCGATACGTCGATCCACGGACGGGTCGTGTCACAGAGACGATCCATTATATGACAGCAGACGAGGAAGACAATTATGTTGTTGCTCAGGCGAATGCAGAGCTCGCTCCAGACGGTACGTTTGCACAAGAAAACGTCATTGTTCGTTTTAAAGACGAAATTTTGACGTTGCCACGCAATCGCGTCGATTATATGGACGTGTCTCCAAAACAAGTCGTTTCGATTGCGACTGCACTGATTCCATTTTTGGAAAACGACGATTCCAATCGTGCATTGATGGGATCAAACATGCAGCGTCAAGCGGTTCCGTTGCTCATTCCGAAAGCACCGTTGATCGGTACGGGCATTGAGCACAAAGCGGCCAAAGACAGCGGAGTGTGTGTGCTTGCACCGTGTGATGGGGTCATTGAGCAAGTGACAGCTGAGGAAATTGCTGTGCGCCACGTGACGGTCGTAGACGGACTGCGTGTTAAAGGACAGCTGCATCGGTGCAAACTGAGCAAGTTTGTCCGATCAAACCAAGGTACGTGCGTCAACCAGCGCCCACTCGTGCGGGCATTGGATATGGTGCGCAAAGGCGATATTTTGGCGGATGGTCCATCAACAGAAATGGGTGAGCTGGCGCTAGGTCGCAACGTAGTCGTTGCGTTTATGGCTTGGGAAGGGTACAACTACGAGGACGCGATTTTGCTTAGTGAACGGCTCGTGCGGGAAGACGTATATACGTCGATCCACATTGAGGAGTACGAGTCAGAGTCGCGTGATACAAAGCTCGGACCGGAGGAAATTACGCGCGACATTCCCAATGTCGGGGAAGACGTCTTAAAAAATTTGGATGAGCGGGGCATTGTGCGTATCGGTGCGGAAATCAGCGCAGGCGACATCCTCGTTGGAAAAGTGACTCCAAAAGGCGTGACAGAGCTTTCTGCGGAAGAGCGCCTACTTCATGCCATTTTTGGGGAGAAAGCAAGAGAAGTGCGTGACACGTCATTGCGCGTACCCCATGGAACGGACGGCATTGTCGTCGATGTGCGTGTGTTTACGCGCGACAATGGGGATGAGCTTTCTCCGGGTGTCAATCAGCTCGTGCGTGTGTACATTGCCCAAAAACGGAAAATTTCTGAAGGGGACAAAATGGCGGGTCGCCATGGAAATAAGGGAGTTATTGCCCGCATATTGCCGGAAGAGGACATGCCATTTTTGCCGGACGGAACACCTGTCGAAGTCGTCTTAAATCCACTTGGGGTACCTTCACGGATGAACATAGGGCAAGTGCTGGAAGTGCATCTGGGGATGGCGGCGAAGCAGCTCGGCGTACACATCGCGACACCGGTGTTTGATGGCGCGCGAGAACAAGATGTTTTTGATGCGATGGAAGAAGCGGGGATGAACCCCAACGGAAAAACGGTGCTGTACGACGGCAGAACAGGAGATGCGTTTGAACGCGAAGTAACGGTCGGTGTGATGTATATGATCAAACTTGCGCACATGGTTGACGACAAAATCCACGCGCGATCGACCGGACCGTACTCGCTTGTGACGCAACAGCCGCTCGGAGGAAAGGCGCAATTTGGTGGGCAACGGTTTGGCGAAATGGAAGTGTGGGCACTGGAGGCGTACGGTGCCGCGTATACGTTGCAAGAAATATTGACGGTCAAATCGGACGATGTCATCGGAAGGGTAAAAACGTATGAATCGATCGTAAAAGGGGACAATGTTCCTGAACCGGGAGTTCCTGAATCGTTTAAAGTACTCATTAAGGAATTGCAAAGTTTGTGCATGGATGTGAAAATTCTGAGTGCGGATCAACAAGAAATAGAGATGAGAGAACATGACGAGGACGAACAATCCGAGCAACTGCACTTAAATTTGGAAGGCGCGGAAATGGGTAATGAATAATGCGGTAGACGGACAACCGTAACGCACCTATGCCATCGAGACAACCATCACGAATCGGCAGTGCACATGGGAGGAGGCCCGCGCCTTGATCGATGTAAAAAATTTTGAGTTTATGAAAATTGGGCTGGCTTCTCCCGAAAAAATTCGATCTTGGTCGCGTGGAGAAGTGAAAAAACCTGAAACGATTAACTATCGGACGCTGAAGCCAGAAAAAGAAGGGCTTTTTTGCGAACGCATTTTTGGTCCGACGAAAGATTGGGAGTGCCATTGCGGAAAATACAAGCGCATACGGTATAAAGGCATTGTATGCGATCGTTGTGGTGTCGAAGTGACGAGGGCAAAAGTACGGCGGGAACGGATGGGGCACATTGAGTTGGCCGCACCGGTGTCGCACATCTGGTACTTTAAGGGCATACCGAGTCGAATGGGTTTGGCACTCGATATGTCTCCGCGCGCACTTGAAGAAGTCATTTATTTCGCCTCGTATGTCATAACAGAGACGGGGGATACACCGCTCGAAAAAAAACAGTTGCTTTCTGAGAAAGAGTACCGCAGTTATCGTGAAAAATATGGGTATGCATTTCAAGCGAGCATGGGGGCAGAGGCAGTCAAAAAGCTGCTTTCTGATTTACATGTCGAAGAAGAAACGCAGATTTTGAAAGAAGAACTCAAGACGCTGCAAGGACAAAAACGCAATAGGGCGATCAAAAGATTGGAAGTGCTTGAGTCGTTTCGAAACTCGGGGAATTTGCCAGAATGGATGGTCATGGATGTTTTGCCGGTTATTCCTCCCGAATTGCGGCCGATGGTGCAACTTGATGGGGGACGGTTTGCGACATCGGATCTCAATGATTTGTATCGGCGCGTCATAAACCGAAACAATCGATTAAAGCGCTTGCTCGACCTGGGGGCACCGGACATTATCGTGCAAAATGAGAAGCGTATGCTACAAGAAGCTGTAGATGCGCTTATTGACAACGGGCGGAGAGGAAAAGCTGTCACCGGACCCGGTAACCGTGCATTGAAGTCGCTCAGCCATATGCTCAAAGGAAAACAAGGGCGGTTCCGCCAAAATTTGCTGGGGAAACGCGTCGATTATTCGGGTCGCTCAGTGATCGTTGTAGGGCCATCGTTGAAAATGTATCAGTGCGGATTACCCAAAGAAATGGCGTTAGAATTGTTTAAGCCTT
>JAGWXQ010000001.1 GCA_018969805.1 Paenibacillaceae bacterium
TTTACTGCATTTTCGTGTGTATCCGCAAAATACGCCTGCAGCATCGGCCGCACCCTGCGCAGCTCTTTTCGTGCCAGCAACCCGACCAGTTCGGCTTGTGGACCGAGAACGCGCTTGAGATACAATATTTCCCCGCGCAAACCGATAATTTCATTAAGGTGTGACTTTTTTGTGTGCCGCAAAATATCCTCTTCTAATTTTTCAATTTTTGCCTCAATGCGGTCCCCTACGGTAAAGTAGCTGTCCACGATGCGATCCAATAAATGGTATACAAAGCAATCCGGGGTATCGACTTCCTCCTCCCACAAAATGGGTTTGATCGCCCGCATTTCATTGACTTTTTGCTTTGTCGCTGTAATAACAAAATGCGATCCGAGAAAAATATTTACCGCACGCAAATAAAACTGCTCATCGTCAAAACGGATGCTGCTTGCTACAATAAAATCGTGTGCTGCATGCACTTCGAGTTTTGGTCGTTGTTCTTCTTCACTAAGACAGTCTTCGATGGCAAGCTCGTGCAACAAAAAAAGCGGTTGCAAGGCAATAAGCTCATCGACATGGGCATCGATCCAATAAAACCCTTGTGCAGGCGCAAGCAACGCTTCTTCAATATGTTGTATCGGGGTGAATACCCCTTTATGAACACGGCGTATTTTCATCACACGCGCCTCCTCTTGCACCGATGCAATGAATATTGTGTTCTTGCACGCTTCACACGATTGACCTTATGCCAAAAAATAATTTTTTGCAACACACCGCACCCTATTGCGGTGTGTTCGGGTGTCGTATTAGTATACGCCCCTATGCACAAAGTGTTCAAGCACGCAGACGATATTGACTTTCGGCAAAAGATCCCGTACGATGGGCATACGCACACCAAAAGAAGGGCGTTGTGTTCTCGACCAAACCATACGAGTACCAAGGAGCGCGCACGTATGCCGATCAAAATCGCCGACGATTTGCCTGCACGGCACGTCCTTAGTGCCGAAAATATTTTTGTGATGAGTGAATCGCGCGCGTATGCGCAAGACATTCGCCCATTGCACATTGCCCTTCTCAATCTCATGCCGACCAAGGAAGCGACGGAAACGCAGTTGTTGCGCTTGCTCAGCAACAGTCCTTTGCAAGTGGACATTACGCTGTTGCATCCCGAGTCCCATCAATCGAAAAACACGCCTGCCGAACATTTGCGCATGTTTTACCAGACGTTTCGCGCAGTACGGCATCGTAAGTTTGATGGGTTGGTCATTACTGGTGCCCCGGTTGAGCATTTGCCTTTTGAAGAAGTGACCTATTGGAACGAATTGAAGGCGGTCATGCATTGGGCCAAGCACAATGTCACGTCTACAATGTACATTTGTTGGGCAGCGCAAGCGGCGCTCTATGTGCATTATGGCATACAAAAAACGATGCTTCCCAAAAAATTGTTTGGTGTATTCCCCCATACGCTGTGCGCACACAACCACGCATTGACGCGCGGATTTGATGAAACGTTTTTTGCCCCTCAAAGCCGCCATACCGATGTCCCGCTGGAAGCGGTGCGCGCCATACACGATATTGATGTCTTGGCCACATCTGACGATGCGGGGTTATACCTTGCTGCATCGCGCGATGGACGTCATGTTTTTGTCACCGGCCATGCCGAATACGATGCGCATACGCTGGCTCTCGAATATGCGCGCGATGTCGGGCGCGGACGCGACATCGCATTGCCCCGTCACTACTTCCCTGATGACGATGCGACGCGCACGCCTCCTTCGACTTGGAAAGCGCACGCTTTTTTATTGTTTTCAAACTGGATGAACTATTGCGTGTACCAAGAGACGCCGTATACGCTGGGAGCCGCTGCACCGTTGCCAGATTTCGTAGACTACGGCGCGCATATTTAATCATAAAAATATTTTTTACACCAGCGCGATTTTGATACAATGGAAAGGAGCGATGATCGTGCAACAGCACATCGATAGCCGATTGGCACAGCTCGGATCGACGCACGATGCACGCACCGGTGCAGTGAGTACGCCCATCTACCAAGCGACCGCTTTTCGCCATCCTGCACTCGGCCAAAGTACCGGATTTGATTATGCACGGACAAAATCTCCGACGCGCACGGTACTTGAGACGGAATGCGCCCACATCGAAGGGGGCGATGGCTGTAGTGCGTTTTCATCCGGAATGGCTGCCGTCCATGCGGTACTGTCGCTGTTGCGTCCAAATGAACACATCATTGTCAGTATGGATTTGTACGGGGGCACGTATCGTTTGCTGGAGCACGTCATGCGTCCGCTTGGCATTCGCGCATCGTACGTCGATACAAACGACATCGATGCCATCCGGCAGCAGTACGTCGCGGGTATGACGCGTATGGTGCTGATCGAGACACCGTCCAATCCACTGATGATGATTACCGATATTGCACGCGTTGGTGCGTGGGCGCGGGCGCACGATGTGTTGTGTGTCGTGGACAATACGCTTATGACACCGTACTTGCAGCGCCCTCTGGCACTCGGTGCGGACATCGTCATCCACAGTGCGACAAAGTATTTGGCAGGGCACAACGACGTGCTTGCAGGGCTTGTCATCGCCCGTGGCGAAGCGCTGTGTGCGCGCATCGCGTTTATCCAAAATGCGGTTGGTGCCGTGCTTGCCCCGCTCGATAGCTGGCTGTTGTTGCGCGGGATGAAAACGCTCGCATTGCGCATGCAGCGCCACGAGCACAACGCGACGCGTGTCGCCGAATGGCTCTCGACACATCCGCTCGTCAAAACCGTGCTGTACCCAGGACTTCCGTCGCATCCACAGTATGCATTGCAGGCGCAACAAGCGCACGGCAATACGGGCATTTTTTCCTTTCGCGTGCGCGATGCCGCGCTCGTCGCCCCGTTGCTCGCCCATATTTCCTTAATCGCCTTTGCTGAAAGTCTCGGAGGCGTGGAGTCGCTGATGACGTATCCTGCTGTGCAGACGCATGCAGACATTCCTGCGGACGTGCGTGCGCGCATCGGTGTGGACGATACGCTGTTGCGTCTGTCTTGTGGCATCGAACACAGTGACGATCTGATTGCGGATTTGGCGTACGCTTTAGACGCCGCAGCAAGGAGCGTGTAGCATGGGTGCGGTCGATGCAGTCCTCGCCAAAGCGTTGCGCGGGGAACGTCTTGGTTTTGAAGATGGACTTGTGCTGTTTGCATCGAATGAAATAGAAAAAATCGGTCATGTCGCCAATACCATCAAAATGCGCATGCATCCTGATCCGATCACGACGTTCGTCATCGGCCGCAACATCAACTATACAAATATTTGTGACGTATACTGCCGTTTTTGCGCGTTTTATCGCCCTCCTGGATCCCCGGAAGGATATGTACTGCCAAACGAGACAATACTGGCAAAAATAGAAGAAACGATCCACTATGGTGGCACAGAAATATTGATGCAAGGGGGGACGAATCCCGATCTTCCGCTTACGTACTATACCGATTTGTTGCGTCTGATCAAGCGCACGCATCCGTCCATTACGATGCACAGCTTTTCTCCTGCTGAAATCCACAAAATGATGGACGTGTCGCAGTTGGTGTTGCCCGACGTATTGCGTGCATTGCACGACGCGGGTCTTGACTCCCTTCCTGGAGGCGGGGCAGAAATATTGGACAATCGCACGAGAAAACGCATTTCGCGTCTCAAAGGGACGTGGGAGCAATGGATCGAAGTCATGACGGAAGCGCATCGCATCGGCATGCATACGACGGCGACGATGGTTATTGGACTTGGGGAGACGATGGAGGAGCGCGTGTTGCATTTGCTGCGTGTGCGCGATGCGCAGGACGTCTGCCGCAACGAACGATTTCCATCTCCGGGTTTTCTTGCGTTTATCGTCTGGACGTTTCAACCCGAAAACACCAATCTGCCCCTCCCGCGACTTGGGGCGGAGGCGTACTTGCATACGCTTGCCATTGCGCGCCTGATGCTGGACAACATCCCCCACTTTCAATCGTCATGGGTGACGATGGGTCCTGATGTCGGAAAACAATCGATTGCGTATGGATGCGACGATTTTGGCAGTACGATGATCGAAGAAAACGTCGTCTCTGCAGCAGGAGCGACACACAAAGTAAACATTGCGCTTTTGTTGCGCCTTATTCGTGAAACGGGACACGTTCCTGTACAGCGCAACACACAATATGAGCACATCCGCGTCTTCAACGACCCAGATGCACCCATTGAGCGCGACTTTGTGCTTCCGCAGCCATAAAATGCCCAATGATTGGCGTGTATCGCTTGCGCACATTTCCCTCATACTGTGCATGCAGAGCGAAGGGGGCGAAGCTGTGGAGCTGTGTACGTTGCTCATTGACGAAACGCGCATCGACTGCGCAACGTTGCTGGCACAGTTGCGTCGGCATCTCGATGCGGTGCATTGTGTGCCGCGGTTTGGACACGCGTGCATCATTTGTGAGGGGGAAGGCATCCACCACCACACGATGACCGCGCTCTGCCTCGCTCCGCACGTTCATGCGGCATATGCACCCGAGCTTTCCATCGGATTTGCGCAGCGATGCATTCGCCGATTGCGCAGCGACATCGCGTCGTATTTGCGAACGGAGCGCTTGTTGCACGTCGAAGGGTTTATCCGTTTTCGGGCACATCGGTACCGACACCTGTTGCGCATCAATACGCTTATTCCGGCATCTCTACGCGGAGAGCGGTGACAAACGCCTGCATCCGTTCCATAGCGATCGTCAATTGCTGTATCGATGTCGCGTACGAGCAGCGGATGTGCCCTTCTCCCCCGATGCCAAACACACTTCCGGGAATGGCCGCTACTTTTCCTTCCAGCAGCAATCGTTTGGCAAACTGTTCATCGGACAAACCAAACGATGCAATTGCAGGAAACGCATAAAACGCCCCTGTCGGTTCGTGGCACTGCATCCCCATTTGGGCAAACGACGTCAAGACGAACCGCCGTCTCTGGTTGTACGATGCTACCATGCGTGCGGTGTCTGCTCGTCCTTCGCGCAGCGACTGCACGGCTGCCCACTGGCTCGTCGTCGGGGCACACATCATCGTGTACTGGTGCACTTTGAGCATCGCCGCGATGATGTCGCGGTGTCCGCACGCGTATCCGATGCGCCAGCCGGTCATCGCAAACGCTTTTGAAAACCCGCTGACGACGACCGTCCGATCGCGCAGTTCGGGCAACGATGCGACACTGATCGGATCGCCATTGTACGTCAGCTCTGCGTATATTTCGTCAGAGATGATGACGATGTCTTTTTGTTTGGCAAATGCAGCGATCGGCAACCACTGCTCCCGCGTCATCGTCGCTCCGGTCGGATTGCTCGGAAAACACGCGAGCAACACTTTTGTGCGCGGGGTCACAGCGCGCTCCAGTGCTTCGACGGTAAGTACAAACCCATGTTCTGCCGTCGAAACCGGTATCGGTGTCGCACCACACAGCGTCGTCACAGGAGCATAGCTTACGTACGTCGGCTCGGGCACGAGTACGTCGTCCCCTTCTTGAACGAGTACGCGCAGCGCAAGGTCGATCGCTTCCGACCCACCGACGGTGACGATGACCTCGCTCGTCGGCTCGTAGTGCACGCCAAAACGATCGTGCATGTATTGTCCGATTTCTTCGCGCAATTCGATCAAGCCCGCATTTGGTGTGTACGCGAGCTTTCCACGCTCCAAAGTGTGCACCGCAGCATCGCGGACGTGCCAAGGAGCAACAAAGTCGGGTTCCCCGACTCCGAGCGATATCACGTCTTTGCTCGACTGCACGAGATCAAAAAACGCACGAATGCCCGAGGGGGGGATCGATTGTACGCGGGGTACGATATAGCGTTGCATGTCCAGCTCCTTTATTCGTTGCACATACGCACTTACGGGGTGACGGACATGCGTTCGTCTTTTGTGCGTTGCTCAAAAATAATGCCGTCTTGCTTATATTTTTTGAGTACAAAAAACGTCTTCGTCGAGAGCACACGCTCGATCGTGGACAGCTTACTCGATACAAACGTAGCGATATCCCGCAAATTTGCTCCTTCTACTTCTACGAGCAAATCGTACGCCCCAGACATCAAGTACACACTGCGTACTTCGGGGTACAAATACATATGTTCTGCCATCGCATCGAATCCCCGCCCACGCTCCGGAGTCATCGTCACCTCAATCAGTGCGGTGACGCGCTGTGGATCAATTTTCGACCAATTGCACACGGTCGCGTACTTGACGATGACGCGATCGTCTTCCAGTGCCTGCACGGCATCACGGACGACTGCCTCATCTTCCCCGAGCAACGCCGCCAGCAGACGGATGTCGCGCCGTGCATCTTCTGTCAGCAAATCAAGAATTTGGCGCTGTAGTGGTGTCATCTTTGTTCCTCCTTTATGCGTTTATCCTCGCGAAACAACATATGCGACCCCCGCACATAAAAACACGAAGCCGACACACGAAAGCACGATGATCAGCCGCTTCATCCGCATCCCTCCAAAACGACGTGCCCAATCCGTTGGTCGATAAAGACCGTCATACGGACACACGTGTATTATCGCATACACCTTGCCGCATACCAAACGGAAATGATATGATTTCGCATATGTGGCGCATGTACACACACGAACAGCGAGGTTGATGGAAGACGACGCACCGCGATTACGTGCTCTAGGCATGGATTACACAGGGAGGGATGATATGCGCATACTGTGCACAGGAGCTACAGGATACGTCGGGCGGGCCATCGTACAGCACATCATCGCGCATACGGAAGACATCGTCGTATGCCTCGCACGCAACCCCGACCGCCTCCCGAAACATCCGCGCGTCCATGCTGTTCGTGGCGACGTGCTGGATGCCGGAAGCGTCTTTGCAGCAGCAGCGGGATGCGATGCAGCCATCCACCTCGTCGGCATCATCCGCGAAACGGACGGGGCGACGTTTGCACGCATCCATACTGAGGGGACGAGAAACGTCGTACAAGCGTGCGCGCACGTCCGTACGTTCGTGCACATGAGTGCACTCGGGGCAAAAAACGGTGCTTCTACGCGCTATTTCCAAACCAAGTGGGATGCCGAACAGCTTGTTCTCTCCAGCACAATTCCGTATGTTCTTTTTCGTCCTTCCGTCATTTTTGGGAAAGACGATGCCTTTGTCAACCAGCTCGCATCCCTCGTACGCTTGCCCTTCACACCGGTCATCGGAGACGGCCAATACCGATTGCAGCCCGTCGCATTAGACAACGTCGCGCGTCTCTTTGTACAGGCGTTGCGTGGTCCGACCGGTACGGTGTGGGAGCTCGGTGGTCCAGATGCGCTGACGTACGACGACATGCTGCGCACGATCGCGGCAGCGATGCGCCGTACTGTCCGTCTCGTGCACGTGCCCGTAGCGCTGATGCGCCCGATTATTTCCTTGTGTGAATCCGTACCGGCGTTTCCGATCACGACGACACAGCTGCGCATGTTGTTGGAAGAAAACGTATGCTCTGGTCCATGTGGGGCATTTGCTGCATACGGAGTGTCCCCGATTCGGTTTTCGGAAGGCATTCGCGCTTGGCTCGATCCGAAACACGCTACACGTTGAGCGCGACGACCGTCACCCCATCTCCTCCTTCTCCATGGGCACCGAGCCGTACAGATGCGACACTGCGATGCGCCCGCACAAACTGCAACACCCGCGTACGCAACACACCTGTTCCTTTGCCATGAATGATCGTCGCAAACGGAACACCGTCGCGGAGCACTTCATCGAGCCAACGGTCAATTTCCACCAACGCATCTTCGGCATTCATCCCACGTACGTCAATGTGTGTGCGCACAGCCCGTTGCGCATCGCTGTGCGATGGGGGCCGTGGTGATTTGACCGACGGAGCTTGCAGTTGTTGCACGGACGCATCGGCCAATTGGTTTCGATGCGTTTTTGTTTTCATTACACCAATTTGAACGATCGCCTCGTCACCGTGTATGTCGACGATCGTACCACAAAGGCCGTGGGGAAGGACACGGACGAGCGCACCGACACAAAACGCTGCTTGTTTGTGCTGCGACACGTCAGGGACGTCGTCCACAGCATCGTCCAATGCACGCACGTGCTTCCGAATGCGCGATGCCCGCTCTTGCGCTTTTTCTCCCTCAATGTCCGCTTGCAACGCAGCAAGGACGTTTTTCGCTTCGTGCTTCGCTTGGGCGACGATGCGCCGTGCGTGCATGCGTGCGTCTTGAATGAGCTGGGCACGGGTCGCATGCAGCTGCTCTTGTAGTGCTTCGATGTCGCGTTGCCGCGCTTGTGCTTCTTCGCGCAAGGCGTTCGCTTCCTCGCGTGCCGTGTGTGCCTCTCTCTGGAGGCGATCCAGCGTGTCGATCATCTGATCGACGTGGCGGTCTTGCACGGTCAGCTGCGCGCGTGCATGCGCTGTGACCGCCTCAGGAAGTCCGAGGCGCGAGGCGATCGTAAGTCCATGGCTGCTGCCTGGCACGCCGATGCGCAGTGCATACGTCGGCGCAAGCGCATCTGGATCAAATGCCATCGAGGCGGTGATCGTGTGCGGTGCCGCATACGCATACGCTTTGACCGCGCGGTCGTGCGTCGTCGCAATGAGCGTGCTGCCGATTTTTTTGATGTAGTCAATAATCGCGATCGCCAACGCCGCACCTTCGGTCGGGTCTGTTCCTACACCGACTTCATCGAGCAATACGAGACTGCGCGAAGTCACTGCATGCAGCATCGCCACAATGTTGCGCATATGACTGGAAAACGTACTCAAATTATGGGCGATGTCTTGTTCGTCGCCGATATCGACAAACAATGCGTCGATGTGTGCACACGAACTTCCTTCTTGTGCAGGGATGTACATTCCTGCATGTGCCATTGCGTGCAACAGCCCGACCGTTTTGAGCGTTACCGTCTTTCCCCCGGTGTTTGGTCCGGTAATGAGCATCGTGTCGTCGTCGTCGCCCAAAACGACATCGATTGCGACGACGCGATCGGGGGCAATGAGCGGATGCCGTGCACGACGCAGTGCGATGCGGCCACGGGGGTCAAGGTGTGGACGCGTCCCCCGAATCGCAGCTGCATACCGCGCTTTTGCACACCATACATCGATGTCCCCGATCGTACGGACGTCCGCGATGAGTGCTTCACCGACTTGTGCGATTCGCTCCGAACATTGCTGCAAAATACGCACGATCTCTTGTTGTTCCTCCACCTTAAGCCGACGAACATCGTTGTTTGCGGCGACGATCGCTTGGGGCTCGATGTACACCGTCGCGCCTGATGCCGACTGATCGTGGATGATTCCATCGAAAGAGGAGCGCGCTTCTGCCTTAATCGGCAACACAAACCGATCGTTTCGCACCGTAATGATCGGCTCTTGCAGCACCGTGCGAACGTGCTTATCGCGCAGCATCGCTTCACACAGCGCGCGTACTGCGCGTTCTTTTGCGCGGATCGCATTGCGCACGCGCGCGAGTTGTTCCGATGCCTCATCGCGCACGTGGCCGTGTTCGTCAATGATCGTCCGCAAAAACGTCTCCATCGGCCGCCAATCGGACAAGGACGCGTATCGCGCGTGACACAACGGGGCATCGTGCTTGGCAACAAAACGACCAAGAGCTGTACGCACACGCTGCATCGCTGCCAGCGTCGTACATACGTCGGCGAGCTGCTCTAGGGCGAGGACACCGCCGATCAACGCATGCGCCACACAAGCGGTCACGTCATGCACCTCATCAAACGACGGCAATCCGTGCATGGCGTACCATAATACCGCCTCGTCTGTTTGCGCAAGCAATCGTGGAGCGTCTTCGCTGCTTGGACGCACGACGTCCAACGCAGTTTGGCCCATCGGCGTTTGGGCATGTGCGCGCACGTGTTGGACAATGATGTCAAACTGCACTGCTTGCAGTGCTTTTTGTTCCATAATGTGGTCCTCCCTGAACGCATTGATCGATTATGCGCGGGGCATACTGCGCGTGCACCACAAGAAGAGTTCGTACGAAAGAGGAGGTTGGGACATGTCTTGGGTAGGACACCTCGTCCGCTTTGTCGTGGCCGCACTCGCGTTGCTCATTGCTGGTGCGATTGTCCCACAATTTCACGTCGGGGGCTTTTGGAGTGCCCTGCTGCTCGCACTGGCGATCGCTGTGCTCGGTTTTGCCATTGAAGGCATTTTCGGCAAACGCATCCAGCCATTCGGACGGGGCATCATCGGTTTTGTCGTCAGTGCGCTCGTCATTTATGTTGCCCAATTTGTCATTGCCGGAGTATTCGTCACCGCACTCGGTGCGATCATCGCTGCCGTCGTGATCGGGCTCGTCGATGTGTTTTTGCCGATGGCAAGCCCTTTTGCCCTCGGTCGCAAACCCCACCGCTCGACGTAATGCCCCACCTTGCACGATCGTTTCTGGATGGGGATGCACCGCTGTGCACACGCTGCACAGCGGTGTTGCGCGTTTACGCGTGCTTCGGCTGTGCGGTTTTGTTGTCCTCAAGCAGCGCAATCCAATCATCAAAGTCTTGTTTCATTTTGGCATATTCTGCCTGAAGCTGCGCATATTTGTGCGCCAGCGTCTCCTCGTCTGGACGTTCCAGCAGTTCTGCTTGCGCATGTGTCCCGACGTCGTCCACAATGGGCAATAATGTTTGTTGTTTCATGACGATGTGCGCTGCATTCGCATCAAGTGCAATGTCCTCAGTGAGGACGACGTGTGCATGGGGCGCATTGTGGCGCGATGCATGCTGTGCGAGCTGCTCTTCCAACCAATTGGTCCGCTCCAGCAACAGCTGAATTTCCTTTTCTTGTACACGCACTTTGTCTTCTGCCCGCTGCAAGACGTCGCGCACATCCGCACACACCGTCTGCATGTGCTGCCGCTCGGCTTCAGCAGTTTCTGCCTTAGAGCGCAACTTTGCGTATTCTTCAGCAATGTGCAACAACGTCAGCACATACACCCGCTCGACATCCAGCTTCGGACTCATGCGTGCGGTCATATTGAGCTTATCGTTGATCCACTGACTGAGTGCATGCAGCGCAGCCTGCGACAATGAACCGACAATTTTATAGGATTTCCCATAAATATCAATCGTAACACGATGCTTTTGTTCTGGTGCCATCGCACGCCTCCTGTTTGGTCCAGAGTCCTGCCCACCAACGACAACCCGTGTGCGCCTTTACCGTTCGCGGATGCGCGCGCCGTGCTCCGATGCGAGCGCATGTACGACACAGGATACGGCGTGATCGACTTCCATATCGGTCATTGTCCGCCCAAAATGACGAAACACCAACGAAACGCCCGTGCTCTTTTCTTCCTCGGACAGCGGTGCCCCTGTATATACATCAAAGATCGAAGCCACAGCGAGCGTATCGCCTCCTGCCTTGCGAATCGTGCGCAACAGGTCATCCGCACGCACCGCCGTATGCGACACGACAGCAATGTCGCGCAGCGACGCTGGGAAACGCGAGACAGGCGTATACGTCGATTGCGACAACGCACACGCACGCATCGCATCGACATCAAGCTCAAACGCAATCGCATCGTCGAGCCCATACACGGCTTGCACGTGCGGGTGCAGCTGTCCGATGCGCCCCAACGTGAACGGTTGTTCATCGGAGTATGCCACGATGCGCGCCGTGCGGCCCGGGTGGTATCCTTCTATTTCCGTCGGGACAAACGCAATGCCAGACACCCCACACGCGATGCACAGTTGCTCAACGACGCCTTTACCTGCATAAAAGTCGGCGATCCGGTGCGCGCCTTGCCAATGCGCATCGCCCCACTGCCCCATCGCCAGCGCAGCGATCGTCACCTTTTCTATGATGTGATCGTTTTTTCCATAAACCGATGCAATTTCAAAAAACGCTGTATTGCGCTCATGGCGTGCAGCGTGCGCAGCAACCGTCTCGATTAGTGAAGGCAGTATGCTCGTGCGCAACACCGCGTGGTCGCTGCTCATCGGCATACGCACCCGCACGTCCGTCGCCCCATCAAGGACAAACGGCGCAATGCAAGCGGGCCGCTCGAGGGGTACGAGCGAATACGTCACCGCCTCATCATAACCCCACGCCGTAAGTACTGCCCGCGCCGTTTTGCGCAATCGCTGTGCAGAAGTCCAATGCCCTGCCGTTTGTACGCCGTGGACAGGCGTATGCGGAATATCGTGGATATGCAAGCGCGCCACTTCTTCAATGACATCGATAGGAAGGCGTACGTCCATACGCCACGGAGGTGGAGTACATCGAATCGACCGTACATCCGTGTGTGCGACATCAAACCCAAGCCGCTCCAGAGACGCACACACGGCGTGTTCGGAAAACGGCACCCCAATCACGTCACACAAGTCGTCGATCGACATCGCAATCGGTTGTTTCGCCTCGATCGTCTCTCCAACGCGCCGCATCGCACAGACAACGACATCCGGTTGGCATGCTGTGATCAGCTGCACCGCCCGTTGCAGCGCGGCAATCGCCTGCTGAGGGGCAATACCCCGTTCAAAACGGGCACTCGCTTCCGTCTTCACTCCATGACGGTGAACCATGCGTGCGACAACGTCCGATGCACATTGTGCGCTCTCAATACAGATGCGCGTCGTGCGTTCCGTCACTTTGGTGTGTTCCCCACCGATGACCCCCGCGAGCGCGATCGGGCCCTGTTCATCGGCAATGACGATGTCGGATGCATCCAGCACGCGATCCACACCATCGAGCGTCGTCATGCGCTCTCCACACACTGCGTGCCGCACCACAATCCGATCACCGAACAATGCGTCCGCATCGTATGCGTGCATCGGTTGTCCAAGCTCCAGCATCACATAGTGCAACACATCGACGATCACGTGCACCGGCCGCATGCCGCTGTCGATGAGCCTGCGTTGCAACCATATAGGAGACGGACGAACGCGCACGCCGTGCAGTGCGATCAGCGCATATGCCCGCACCGCCTCCGTTGTCTTCTCGATATTTTTGGATGCAGGCAACGTCGGCTCCACCCACCATGACGACGTGTATTCGACATGGTGTGGCACATCGCGATGGACGACTTCCGATGCCCACAACTGCGTCGGATCCAAAAAACTCGTCAACCGCATCGGCAACGTACACACCGCCGACACTTCCCGCGCCAACCCAATCCAATGCATCGCATCGGTACGGTTTGGCGTGACGCTCAGCGCAAACACCACATCCCCACATCCAAGCAATGCCGCAACATCCATCCCAAGTACGAGCTCCGCTGTTGGCTCCGTGGACAGCACCATGATGCCCTCCTGCGGTCCATCGTCGAGCCCAAGCTCCGACGCAGAACAAATCATCCCATCCGAGCGTACACCGCGCAGCGTCACTGCACGAATGACGAGCCCACCCGGTAGGTGTGCCCCGATGCACGCGACAGGCACGTACTGCCCTGCATCGACGTTGGACGCACCGCATACGATCGTCACGTGCGCCTTTGCACCGATATCGACGGTACACACCGACAGTTTGGTTGATTTGGGATGCGTATTTTTTGCCACGACGCGCCCTACGACGACACCGTGCACAGGAGGGCGATGGACGACACGCTCTACTTCAATGCCTGCCATCGTTAATTGTGCGGCGAGCTGCTCCGGCGTACATGGATCGAGTGCGACGTAGCGCGCCAAATGTTGCCATGAACTATACATTGCGATGCTCCTTCACGATGGTTCATAATCGCATACGAAATTGTTGTAAAAAAGCGCGGTCATTTGTATAAAAATGACGGATGTCTTCGATGCCATACCGCAGCATCGCAATCCGCTCGACACCAACACCAAACGCAAACGCCCGAACAACGGTCGGATCGTACCCGCACCGCGCGAGCACGTCCGGATGCACCATCCCTGCACCGAGCACTTCGACCCACCCGGATTGCTTGCACACGCGGCATCCTACACCCCCACATACCGCGCACGATATATCGACTTCGACGCTCGGCTCCGTAAACGGGAAAAAGCTCGGCCGCAAGCGCACGCGCGAATGAGATCCAAACATGGTACGCGCAAAGTGCGCCAACGTGCCCTTCAAATGCGCCATGCTCAGATGTGTATCGACGACCAAACCTTCTACTTGCATAAACTGATGCGAATGCGTCGGATCGTCGTCGTCACGGCGATACACTTTCCCGGGACAAATGATTTTGATCGGTATCGCGCCCCCACACCGCTGCATAGTCCGAATTTGTACTGGCGACGTCTGTGTGCGCAACAATGTCGTCTCGTCGATATAAAAAGAATCATGCATCGCCCGGGCAGGATGATGCTCCGGAATGTTCAACGCTTCAAAATTGTAGTAGTCCGTCTCAACTTCCGGTCCTTCTGCAACCGTATAACCCATCCCCACAAAAATATGCTCAATTTCCTCGATGACGTGCATCAATGGATGAACCGCACCCAAACGCTCCGTCCTGCCTGGAAGCGTCACATCGATCGTTTCTTCCGCGAGTTTTCGGGCAATGCCCTGCGCCACGATGTCGTCGCGCTTCGCCATGATTGCCGCTTCAAGCGCATGCTTCACATCGTTGATCTGCTTTCCGATGCGCGCACGCTGCTCTGGATGCTGCTGCGCCATCTCCCGAATCGCAAGCGTCAGTAGTCCTTTTTTTCCTAAATACCGTACGCGTACTGCGTGCAGCGACGGTTCATCTTCACAACGACGAACATCCAGCAGCGCTTCTTCACCCAATGCATCCAATCGAAAATCCATGCCCCCCGCCCTTCCTCTGCACATTGTTCATACGCATCCCCTATAAACACATATATCCAGAGGGCTGCCTTTTGCTCGATCGCAAGAGGCGTTTTTGTGAAACGGATATATGGATTGAAATACGGATGCGTATCCTACACAGTCATGCGATCATACAACAAAAAAGCCTGCACACCGAGCACACACGCACGGTACAGGTCGCGTACTGCCTAGCGGGAAAAAGCGGGTGATGGGAATCGAACCCACGCCACCAGCTTGGGAAGCTGGAGTTCTGCCATTGAACTACACCCGCGCGTTTCACCTTGACGTTGATCGTACTGATTATACTGTATGAGAAACACGAACGCAATTGACGCACGCAAAAAATTTTCCGAATACAAAAAATTGACGCGGGCAAAAACGTCTTGACTTTATGCTGATTCCGTTTATAATAATATTACAACCTAAGATAAAGGAGAGGAGTATATGCGAAATCGGGCTTTGCGCAAGAAAGTGTTTATATTATTGATGGTCTCGTTGTTGCTGCTCTCTTTCCAATCATTACAAGGATCGCTTGCTTCCGCAGGGTCCATATCCAGCTCCTCGTCTTGGGTTGGCACAGCTTCAGTGGTTTCTTTTCTGCCATAAATACCGATCACACGTTGATCGGTTTTTTTTCGTTCCCTTATCGAAAAACAACGGTTTTGTTTCCAACGACGAGCACGCGGTCATCGAGGTGCCACTGCACAGCGCGGGCGAGCACAGTGCGCTCGACGTGTTTGCCAATGCGCTTTAGTGCTTCCAAATCGTCGCGGTGGGTCACGCGTTGGACATCTTGTTCAATAATCGGCCCTTCATCAAGGACGTTGGTCACATAATGCGCCGTCGCCCCGATCATCTTCACACCACGATCAAGCGCTTGGCGATACGGGTTGCCTCCTACGAAAGCGGGCAAAAAAGAGTGATGGATATTGATCATTTGTTGTGGATACTGCGCCACAAACGTCGGGGATACAATTTGCATGTAGCGTGCCAATACGACGGTGTGCACGCCATGCGTTTCCAGTACCGCAAGCTGCTGTCGTTCGGCTGCTTCCTTGTCATTGATCGGGATATGCACAAACGGAATGCCCATCGGAGCGACGCAATGCCGCAACGTGTCATGGTTGCTCACGACGACCGCAATGTCCGCATCGAGGTCTCCCGCTTGCCACAGCCACAGCAACTCCAACAAACAATGGTCTTCTTTGGTTACGAATATCCCAATCCTTTTTTTCTGAGCCACAAGCGAACATTGCACATTCATATCATACGTTTTTGCGATGCGATCAAAACGATGGCGCATGTCCTCCAATCGGCTCGCAGCGTGCGCACATTCAAATACGATGCGCATAAAAAACTGCCCTCCAGATGGATCAAGAGAGTACTGATCCGATTGCACAATATTCGCTCCTTCCGTCGCCAAAAATTGTGCAACGGAAGCGACGATTCCAAGCCCATCTGGGCACGTAATGCGCAGACGCACGCGCTCCAGCGCACCAATTTCTTGCTCCCGCATGCCCCTTATCCCCCCATACGCATCCCCTATCGAAACCATATAGGGCTGTCTTTTGCTTCATTACTACAGGCGGTTTTGTGAAACGGATCGATAAAGTGAAGGACGGATGCGGATCACAACCCGATTGCGCTTTGCCCACGATCCGCACCAGATGCGAGCCAGCACACGAGCCGCTCATATCCGTCGCGCTCCGTCCATCGTTCACCGACCCCAGAAGCAGCGACGATGTCGTACAATTGTTCGAGTGGCTCTCGTGGATCCGCTTTGCGTGCCTTTGCATGTGCGCGTGCATCCCACATGCCTACGATTGAAGCGGGTGTGTAGCCAGCACGACAAAGCACGTCGTCGATCCGCTGCACGTCGTCCATAAATTGTGTCCCCATTCGTTGGGCAGTTTCGTTCATGAGCATGGCGATTTCCACGCGGTACATCGGAAACGTTTTGTCCGATCCGATCCACGGAGTCTCCAAAATCATGGGGATGTGTTGCAACCTTTGGTCGGATGCAATGCGCGCAAGTGCGGCAAAGCCGATATACCCACTCCCCAACGGTGCATGGCGGTCTTTTTTTGCACCGCGCGGGTTTTTGCTGTCATTGAGATGGACCACCGCAAGACGATCGCACCCAATCGTCTGATCCAACTGCGCCAGTACGCCATCCCAATCATGGACGATGTCGTATCCCGCGTCGTGCACGTGGCACGTATCCAAACAAACCGACAAACGCTGTGGATCAGGAACAAGCTCCATAATGCGCGCGATCTCCTCAAACGATCGTCCAATTTCCGTACCTTTTCCCGCCATCGTCTCTAAAGCAATCGAAACGTGCTCTGTTTCTGCGAGCACGATGTGCAGCCGCTGTGCAATGCGCGCAATGCCGGACTCCACATCGGTTTCTGTATAGGCTCCAGGATGCAGCACGATCGTATCGCATCCGAGTGCCTGCGTGCGCCGCACTTCTTCTTGCAAAAACGACACCGCCAATTGCCACACACTGTCTTTATGCGACGCAAGATTGACAATGTACGGCGCATGGACGATGGCATGTGCCATATGGGCATCGTCCATCATTTTGCGTGCGACCACGACGTGTTGCTGCTCGATCGGTTTGCGCGTCGTATTTTGTGGGGCACCTGTGTATACCATAAACGTGCTGCTTCCGTATGAACACGCCTCCTGCACAGCACCGATCAACCCTTGGTTGCCAAACGAAACGTGCGACCCAATATAGCGCATGCCGACTCCTCCTTGCCCAATCTCCACTGTGTGTGCTACGATGTATTGTAGAGGTGGTATATATGAACCATTTTTGGGGCTGGTTTCTTGTTGCATGGGGATTTTTCTTAATATTGTTTATGGCTATTGGCGGTTTTTTTATGTTTCGAAAATTTCTGAAAGTATTGCCAAAAAAGGACGGAAAATCGACGCTCGACTGGCAAAACCATTGGGTGGATTCCAGCCGCCACTTATGGACCGAAGAAACGAAAGCGTTGCTCAAAAAACTCGTACTGCCGGTACCCAAACCGTTTCGCGACATCGCCCAACACGCCATCGCAGCGCGCATCGGGCAACTGGCACTCGAACGAAACGTTCCGCACATTACCCAACAATTGTGCATCGAAGGATACATTTTGGCAACCCCAAAACGCGACCATCGATACATGCGCACGTTTCTCGCCAAAGAAGGCATCGACATCGCGCCATTTCGCCACTTGCTCTCCTAATGCACCTATGCATGCGCGCAAAAAAACACATACGCCTGCTCGCATCAGAGCGCGTATGTGCGTGCACACGATCTACTCTACGGGTTTGTTTGCCATCGTGCGCTTCTTGAGCAATACTTTGCGCACCGTCTGATGGGAAATGCTGTCCACATATTGGAGCTGTACCGCATGCTCCGCAAGCAACTGCAACGTCCAACGTTTCTTTCCTTGCGGTGGAGGAGACTGACGCAAAGCCAAAATTTTCTCCTCAACTTCTTCCGTTACTTTTGGGGGATTGGGCGGGGAAGAGCGCTGCTTCCGAATGATCGCGCCTTCAATGCCGCTGGTCGTATACGCTTTGCGTACCGCATAGATCGTGTTTGTATTCACATCCAACCGCTCTGCAATCTCTCGCTCGGTCAACGTTCCCCCAGAACGATTTTGATCTGCTGCAAGCAGCACTTGTGCACGACGAATCGTACGGGCCGGAGAACGGCCTTTTGTAATGATCTTCTTTAATTCTTTTTGCTCTTCTGCACTCAGGCGTACAGGGTATTTGACAGGTCTCATCGTCATCCCCTCTCTTCCAACTCAATTTCGTTCGTGCAACAAAACCATGTGCACAACAAGTACAACCCCAAACGGTATCATCGACACACGAGAAAGCAACATGCGGTCGGAGAGATTTGAACTCTCACGCCTTGTGGGCACTGCCGCCTGAAGACAGCGTGTCTGCCGTTCCACCACGACCGCACTGTGTACTACACCAACTGTTTATAGAGCAAACAATATGGGATATTTTTATGATACCATAAACCCGAACAACTGTAAAGTGGTGCGGGAATTTTTTTTACACGTTCCATCCGTTACCTCCACAATTCAGAACGGACATTATTTTGCCAAAAAAAGCGGTTTTCATATAAAAATTAATTATTTTTTATGATTGCCTTGTGTGTGATGCAGCGATCTGGACGCGGCTTTTTTTTCACAGCACGTTCCTATCCACTGCGCATTGCTTTGTCCATTTTTTTAGAAACACCGCACCATACACCACATGGAAGCGCAGCAGTGCCGCGTCCGTGATCATTTTGCGGCAACCGCTGAACATGGGGTGCATCGATCGATTGCACATTTGCATTACCGACGCATATGCGCTATACTCAGAATGCTGTGTGCGCTCGTGGTCTAAAGGATACGACGCAGGCCTCCGGAGCCTGAGATCGGGGTTCGATTCCCTGCGAGCGCGTCGTTTTTACGGGATAAGGGGGGTTGGGCATGAGTGTCATTCCTATGGTCGTCGAGCAGACGAATCGCGGTGAGCGCGCGTACGACATTTATTCCCGGTTGCTCAAAGACCGCATTATTTTTCTCGGCACACCGATCAACGACATCGTCGCCAACAGCATCATCGCGCAGCTTCTTTTCCTTGCAGCCGAAGACGCGGAAAAAGACATTCATCTGTACATCAACAGCCCTGGCGGATCGATTACCGCAGGTATGGCGATCTACGACACGCTGCAGTACATCAAGCCCGCGGTATCGACGATTTGTGTAGGTCTTGCTGCCTCGATGGGTGCGTTTTTGCTCGCATCCGGGCATCCAGGAAAACGATTTTGCTTGCCAAACGGCGAAGTCATGATCCATCAGCCACTCGGAGGTGCTGAAGGTCAGGCGTCCGACATTGCGATTCGCGCCAAGCGCATCATCGGCATGCGCGACAAACTCAACCATATTTTGTCAGAACGAACGGGTCAGCCGCTCGCGCGCGTTGAAAAAGACACCGACCGCGACTATTTTATGAACGCCGAAGAAGCAAAAGCGTACGGCATCGTCGATCGGGTCATCGTCTCGTAAATCAATGCAATCGAATGTCCCCTATTCCTTCTGCTTTTTATAAAATGAATCCCGTATTGCACGATCCACCGTGCAATACGGGATTGTTTTGGGTTTGACTTCCCTATAGACACGAAACAACTATTTACTGAGTAAAAAATGAATGATCTCTTTCTTTTTATTGGGATCTTTTATTTTTTGTACAATCGTCGCGAATGCTGTTGCGGCTTCGGATTCGTTTGAAATCCATCCGCTTTTTGGGAGCGCTTGTTCATGTCCTACCTGAGCATCGTTTCTTGCAGCAAGACTTTGTAAACGCAAGACAAAATTCATTGATTTTTTTGAAAAATATTGCTCATACATGTTCTGTATCGGTATGCCCCATTTGTGCTGTATTTTCATTACATCAAATATTGTCAACGATCTTTTTTCACCACGATGTCGTTTTTGTTCGTGGTTGTTGTGCATCGATTCGTCCATGGACGATAACCTAAGATTTGATGCATGTGCCTCGTTTGGTGCATGCGTACTTTCCACAATAAGATGCACGCCAAGCTTTGTTGATACGGATTCAAGTGCATCATACATTACCTCTATTTCTTGCTGCGGAACTTTTGTCGTAGCACTGATCAAGCTCGATATAAAAATCGATAATGAACTTCCTGCGACAGCACCATGTGATGCAAGCGCAGCCCCCCGTGCAATAAGATAAGGACTCTTATTTTTTAATGTATCAAGAGACACTTGTGTCGTTACTTCTGCAAATACAGCCGTTAGCAAATGGATTGATGAAACCAACGTAAACTTACCTGCTTTTTTTGTAATTTCTGTATTTAATTTTTCTATAATTTTTAATGGCAGGTTACTTATAATTGGCGAAATCTTCTCCAAAACTCCCGGTACGAAATGGTGCGCCCAATCAGCGAGTTTTAGTGCCCCAACAACCGAAACAATATGAACGGCATCTTCTAAAAACGGGGTTTTAATAAAATTCGACCCTGTCACCTTATCATAAACACGTGTCGCTATGGAAATACCGACACCCCCTGGAATTCCCGCACCCGCAGACGCAATGACGACAGAAAGATGATTTGTGATCTCAATCAACTTGTTCATTGTTTGTCTATTGTCCAATTCGGTCGTTTCCAATGTATCCCCAATTTTTTGAAGTGTGATCAACACGTTTAAGAGTACCGCATTTGCTGCAACGCGCGAAACGTCTTGGTGCAGTAAACTTTCAAAAGTTTTGAGATATGCATCAAACGCACTGAGTTCGTCTGCCAAACTTTTATTCGTAATGCGCAACAACAAACTGGTGCCCGGCATAAAGTGATTTCTCCATTTTTTGAGGCGTTCTAAAATAAGCGTGTATTCGACATCGTTTCCTAAATTTATGCCCGTTCTTTCCATTGCTCGGGATACAGTACTTTGAACGACAAGTTCTGCAACGCCTTGTGTAGTGACATACAGTTCGCTCGCGCGAATATGTTGATCCTGTACCACACTTTTTGCGAATAGCCGCAGTTCATCTCGATCGTTCGCCGCTTCAATCTGCAAAGGAATCAGAAACGTCCGCCCTTTATTCGTTTGAAGAACCGCTCTTTTTCCTTCCAGATGCAGGTAACGCAATGCGTAGCGATCGTTATCTAAGACCCCCACACCGTCTCCGTGTTTGTACATGCGTGTTGACGCACCAGACTTTTTGGGCGAAAATAACTGCCCATTCATTGCACGGTTTCCCCTCATCTGCCCAATCCACGTTTGCACATCATGTAAAGAATGAACGTAGTCCGGAATATCATAACAATGCGCGCGTGTACATAATGTCGTCTTTGAATCGACAACTACAGCGACCAAGTCTCCAGATTCATTATTCTTACGCAGAGCAAACCTTTGTCCATGCGCGATGGGCAATGACGGCGCCTTGGCATGAACTACGTTCGTACCAACTACACGTAATGGCATAAATGCGAGGGCAATCAAAATCAGAATGGATGCCCGCTTACGATAATGAATAAAAAGACGATTGTACGCGTGGACATCGGGATGCATCGACACGGTGCGTTCAGCTCCTTCGCATTAAACAGCATCAGGAAAAATACAACACAGCGGTCTTGGACCCACACACTCGGTCAAGACGCAACCATGAATTCCTAATTATGTTTTTTTATTATCATTATATAATGAAAAACGAATATTTAAAACATACTTTTGTGACGTTTTTATGTCTTTTGGATCACGCCCGCCGACGATGGTAGACTACACATAGTACAATAATGGAAAATAATATATGTAAACAATGGTGTTTATAATAATGAATATTTCAATAAATAAATCATTTTTAGAAAAACTTCTTCTTCTTTCTCGGCGCATACAGCGATCTGGATCACTTTTTTAATAGGGTATTCGTATTGTATTCGTGACATTCGTAAAGTGGAGCAACGATCTGTCCACCCTATTACGAAAGAGAAACGATTTTTCCGCGTACAGGGAACATCTGAACATTGTGAAGCGAATTCTCGTACGAATCGCCTATTGAAAATTAAAAAACGCCTTTTTTGCTTCGCAAAAGGCGTTTTTGTGTAGCCAGGCGATGTATTGCAGTGCGGAACCGTATTCCTGTGCACCTACGCATCCACATACGGTGCGACATACTGCAACCATGCGGCGTGTGCATCCGCACGCACCGCATGCGCGACATCGTCGTGCAACCACGATCGGTGCACGCGCGTGCGCTCAGATGTGGGCAAGTGCGCTGTCTGGGCTCGTGCTTGTATGAGAAAGTGCACATATTGTGCGTATTGTTCGTCGTACTGCGCTGCGATCGCATCGCGCACGTGCGCTGCCAGTGCAGGAAAGCCCCCTGATGTCCCTACAGCGACGTGCAGTGCGCCCCGGCTCATGCTTGCCATGCCATAAAACGTGCACAGCGACGCATCATCGACGACGTTGACCCACTGCGGGGGCCGCACAGAACGTGCGATGGTAGCGTTTGCTGTGCGGTCTGACGTCGCTGCAAAAATAAGTGCTGCATCGCGCGCATCGCCTTCATGATACACCCGCTCGTGGACGACGATGCGCCGTTCTTGTGCCCACGCATGCATTTGCGCGCTCATCTGTGGCGCGACGACGACGACGTGCGCACCGCCGTCGATGAGTTGGCTTACTTTGCGCGTCGCGATCGTTCCCCCACCGACGACGAGGCAACGCACACCGTCGAGGCGCAGCTGTACACACAGCTCACCCATCGCCGCCACCGTCGTGCGTCAGTGCTTGTGCGAGCGCGACGACCATCGCCCCCATCCGTTCGTGGGGGGGGGCGACGATGCGCTGTACGCCCCACTCCGTCAGTGCTTCTTTTGTCACGTGTCCGACTGCGGTCGCGTATACATCGCCAAAAGCGTCCACGAGTGCCTGCTCTTGCTGACACGCCAGTGCGTGCGCAAACAAAAACTGCACTTGTGGCACGCTCGTAAAACATACGGCATCGACATCCCGCTGCATGATCGCTTCCATCGCCTCGTGCAATACGTCAGATGGCGGACTTTCATGCACATACGGCATCAGCGGAGTCCATATCCCACCGCGCGCACGAACAAACTGCTCCAGCGCACGCGCTTGTGTCCCATGCAGCTGCACGAGCACGGGTGCGCCGTCCCACACCACGTCGCCCATCGCCTCCATAAGCCCACGCGTCGATCCATCCGCATCGGTCACATACGGCACGACGTCCAACGTCCTGAGTGCCGCCCGCGTCTTATACCCGCGCGCTGCGACGCGGTGTGTGCGCATCCACGATCGCCACTGCTGCGCAAACCCATGCAGCTCCATCGCCTCATCGACGGCACGCACGCCCATCCCTGTCGTCCAAATGCTCTCACACATGCCGCGATCGATCGCATCGCAGACGACATCGACGATGCGTTGCGCATCGACAAATGACGTCCCTTGCAGCGCACACGCGCGCACGTGTGCCCCTTGATGCTGCAACAACGCAACCATTTCCTCCACTTTGCGCGAGGCAGCGAGCATGACGGTGCGTCCTGCAAGCCGCGCACTCATGTGATCCAACCGCGCAGCGCGTCCTTGATCGTGTGTACGCACTGCTGCAATGACCCCGCCTCGGTATCAACGACGACGTTTGGTGCCTCTGGAGGCTCATACGGGGACGATATGCCAGTAAAGTGGGCGATTTCGCCTTTGACCGCTTTCGCATACAGCCCTTTGGGATCTCTGTCCATGCACGTTTGTATCGCGCACTGTACGTATACTTCTATCCATTGGTGTTCCCCAATGATCTGTTTTGCCCGTTCGCGGTCCTCACGAAATGGGGAAATAAATGCTGTAATGACGATGAGTCCCGCATCGGAAAACAGTTTGGCGACTTCCGCGATGCGGCGAATGTTTTCTTGGCGGTCTTCTGCGGTAAACCCAAGTCCGTTGTTCAGTCCGTGGCGGACGTTGTCCCCGTCAAGGACGTACGTGTGGGTTCCTTCTTGAAACAGTGCCGCATCGAGTGCATTGGCGATCGTCGATTTGCCCGATCCGGACAAGCCCGTGAGCCACACGACACCGGATTTGTGTCTGTAGCGCGCATTGCGATCCGATCGCGTCACTGACTGCGGGTGCCACGTGATGTGGTTCATATGTGTTCACCTGCCATGCCAGAAATGAGCACTTCAATGACTTCACGCCGACTAAACTCTGGCGGAGGAACGATGCCTGCTGCGAGCATTTCCCGTACTTTTGTGCCTGAGAGGATGAGTCGATGTGTGCTGTCGTGCGGACACGTCTTCGTCGATGCCATATTGCCACACGCACGACAATAAAAGCTGTGCTCAAAAAACATCGGCGTAATGCCGAGCTCATCGACGGAGAACGCATCGAAAATGCGCTGCGCATCGTACGTCCCGTAATAATTGCCCACACCCGCGTGGTCGCGTCCAACGATAAAATGGGTGCATCCATAATTGCGGCGCACGAGCGCATGAAATACTGCTTCCCGTGGGCCTGCATAGCGCATCGCTGCTGGAAACACACCGAGCATGACCCGATCGTGCGGATAATATTTTTGCAACAGCACTTCGTAGCTGCGCATGCGCACGTCTGCGGAAATGTCGTCTGACTTTGTTTCTCCGACGAGCGGATTAAGAAACAGCCCATCGACGATTTCAAGCGCACATTTTTGAATGTACTCGTGGGCACGATGCACAGGATTGCGCGTTTGAAAGCCGACGATCGTCTTCCATTTGCGGGCAGCAAAGTGCGCCTTCGTCTCCTGTGGATCGAAATAATATGACGCAAATGGCCGATCCGGCATGTCGTGCACGCGTTCGACGCGTCCACCGACGTATACGTTCGGACGGGTCATCAATTTGTGCACGCCGGGGTGCTGTACATCGTCTGTCGCATATACGAGCAACGCTTCTTGTCGTTTGTCTGGGGTGTACACGTCTTCTACGGTCATCTTCGCGTACACGACGCTGCCATACCGAAGATGCAGCACGTCCCCCGTACGTACGCGCGATGCGGTGTGTGCATCGATCGGCAGCGTGATCGGCAAGCTCCAAATGCTGCCATCTGTCAAGCGCATCCGCGCAACACACGACGTATAATCGGCTTCGTTCATAAACGATGTCAGTGGTGCGTATGCACCGTTTGTGAGCAACTCCACATCAGATAACGCCATCGCATCGATACACACGTCATGCGTCGTCATGTTCGTATACCGCTCCTTGTTGTTTACCCATCTGCATGCAACCCACATTCGTTTTTCGCATGACCGACCCAACGTCCCGAGCGCGAATCCCCTTGTTCACTCGATGGTGCCGTGCACGGCATACAACCAATGCTCGGGTATCCTTGATCGTGGAGCGGATTGTATGGCAAGCGGTGTGTGTTGATGTACATCCAAATGTCGTCCCACGACCAATGGATGAGCGGGCATATTTTGATTTTCCCAAACTTTGCATCTTCATTGACAAACGCGGTGTTTGCCCGCGATGCCGACTGTTCGCGGCGCAATCCCGTCATCCACGCCTGTACGCCTGCGAGCGCTTGCTGCATCGGACGCACTTTGCGCAACGTGCAACAGAGCGTTGGATTGTGCTTCCACAGCTCTGGTCCGTATTGTGCTTCTTGCTCCTCAAGCGTCAGCGATGCCGGGGCACGAATGAGCCTTAAACGCGGATACCGCTCCATGACGCGGTCAATGAGCGCGAGCGTCTCAGGAAAATGGACATCCGTATCCAAAAACAGCAACCGTGCATCCGGGACGACCGCAGCGATCATATCGATCAATACAACCGCTTCCGCACCAAAACTGCACGCATACAGCCATTCGTCCCCAAACGTCTCTTGCGTCCAACGGATGACGTCGAGCGCATCTCCGTGCTTGAGGGCCTCATTTGCAGCTGCGATATCGATCATCGCACGCACCTCCTCTCGTCACAATGCCGCATCAAACGCATATGCACCGATCGTACGCGGGCGCACAGCAGCGGGCAACTGCGCGAATACCGCTTCTTGCCACGAATGTTCGATCCACACGGTTTCTGCAGTCGGTGTCCTCCAGTATTCGTGCAACGCCCCGAGCACGATCGCATGCGCATGCGCCTCACCGTGGTGCACTGTGAGCGTTTGCTCCGTCGCTTTTACCGTTTGCCCCTCCGTTTTTACCGTTTGCCCCTCCGTTTTGGTTGCGCGTAGTCCGTAGTGCGCAAGCCGCACACGCGCCGTCTCCTCTTCCGCACATACTGCAGCACGAAGGCGACGAATATCGATGTCGTGCGCCACAAGCAACCGTATCGCCGCATCGACAGCATACCCGCTTGCAAAAACGATGCACTGCGCCTCCAGCAACCGCGAGACGCACGTCGGCTCATCCGGCAACGCACACGCGCGCAACAACGGACGCACGGTGACCGCAGCACCAAGAAATGCCGCCTCAGGCAACGGGTCATCAGCAAACCAATCGTCGGCAAACCGATCATCGTCGCACAGCTGCACAACCGTCTGCCCATGCAGCGGCAATTGCTCGGCCCACGCCAAGTGCGCGCGCAGACGGACGATGTCCCCGATAACAATAATCGCCGGTGCGCGCACGTGCACCGCCACTTCCGCAGCCGTCGCAAGCTGCGCCACCGTCGTGTGCTGCATCGGTGTGGCTGCAGCATGGATCAACGCGACGGGCGTATCTGGTCGTTTGCCAGACTGCATCAGCGCATTGGCGATGGATTCCATCGCCGCCAGCCCCATATAAATCACGAGCGTCTCCACGTGGGCGTATGCAGCCCAATCGATCGGTCCATGCGGATGACAGCGATTTCCCGTGACCACAGCAAACGATGCATTGTAGTCTCTGTGCGTCAGCGGAATGCCCGCATACGCACCCGCTGCCATCGCCGCACTGACCCCCGGGACGATGACGTACGGAACGCCTGCTGCACGACACGCCTGTGCTTCTTCCCCGACACGCCCAAACACACTCGGGTCGCCCCCTTTGAGGCGTACGACAAAGTGCCCCCGTTGCGCTTCAGAAATGAGACACGCATTAATTTCTGCCTGCTTCATCGTATGAACATGGGGCTCTTTGCCACAGTAAATGCGCCGCGCCCCCGTTTTTGCAAACGAAAGTACGTGCGATCCGGCAAGCCGATCGTAGACGACGACATCCGCTTCGCGCAACAACTGCCTGCCCCGCACCGTAATGAGCGACGCATCCCCTGGTCCTGCACCGACAAACGCTACCCAACCTGGCCGCATCGCTCTCCCACTTTCCGCAATTACCCCGCTGCTTTTGCACACACGGAGTCGATTTTTGACCACAACCACTGCACAAACATCGGTTCATCGGCAAACGGTGTCGCACAATACTGATGCGCAATATGCGTCAGCATCGACGGAATTTTTGTAGACAAAAAATACCCTGGACAAATAAACAGCGGCATCACCGTCAAATCGCGCCGTTTTGCCAACGCACGTGCGCGCTCTGTCACATTTGCGGGATGCAGCGTCGCCATCGACACCGCACAAAGCGGGTACGCAGTACGCACGACACGAATAAGCGCATGCATACACGCTTCCCATCGTTGCTGAAACACCGGCACATCACTTCCATGCCCGACCAACAACACCGCATCGTCCGCACCGAGTGCAGGCAATTGCGCAACGCGCTGCCGGACGAGTGCAGCCAAAACGCCTTCTTCAAAAAGCGGTTCGTGCCATACGATGTGCGCATCGTGCGAAATGCGCACAATGTCCGAATCGATCTCCAAAGCCGGTACGACACCGAGCGCATACTGTATTTCATGCACATGCGTACTGCCCGTCGTCACAAACAAGGGAATGACATGCATCCGATCGACACCACGCTGACACAACGCAAAAACGCCATCGGCGATCGAACGATCAGGCACCCCTTCCAAAAACCCAATCGCATAAGGGATTGAAAACGATTTGTTTGCGAACATGCGATCGATCGACTGTACCCACTCTGATCGCTGTGAACCGTGGGCAATGATGAGCACACCATCGTTCATTGGTGAAACGCCCGCCCATCTGTGACTTCCGGAACGTGCCCCTTCCGAACAACAAAATCGCCGAACGGCTCGCCCTCCATTCGCTCCTGCGCATACGATGCAAGCAACGGTCGCAACAGCGAGACGATGTCTGCCTCCGCCACTTGCTCCCGATACAGTACGTTTAGTCTACGCCCTGCACAATCCCCGCCAAGATATACGTTGTATTTACCAACCGCACGGCCAGTAAATGCAATTTCTGCCAAAAACGGGCGCGCGCATCCGTTTGGACAACCGGTCATCCGCGTCACGATCGGCACATCGGCAAGTCCGAGCTCTGCCATCAACGCCTCAATGCGCGTCAGTACGTGCGGCATCGCCCGCTCCGACTCCGCCATCGCAAGACCACACGTCGGCAACGCGACACACGCAATCGAATGCATGCGCAACGGTGTCACAGACTGCGCAACACCATACTCCGTGAGCAACGCCTCCACGCGTTCCCGATCCGCAATGCGCCCAATCACAACGTTTTGGTTCGGTGTCAAGCGGAAGTCGCCTGTGTGCTCCTGCGCGATCGCCCGCAAACACGACATCGTGCGCACCGCATCGTCGTCACAAATGCGGCCATTTTCAACAAACACAGTATAATACCATAACCCATCTGTGCCTTGAATCCATCCGTATCGATCGGCATTGTGCGCAAACGCATACGGCTTCGGTGCCTCAAGCACACGCCCCCCCATACGCACGCTAAGCTCCTGCACAAACCAATCCAAACCAAGCCGATCAATCGTATACTTCATGCGCGCTACTTTACGTTCTGCTCGATGTCCATAATCACGCTGTATCGCAATGACGTGCCACGCAATATCGTGGACGCACTCCGGTGTCACAAACCCAATGCACTTTGCAAGCTGCGGATACGTCCTCTGATCGCCATACGACATGCCCATGCCCCCGCCAACGACGACGTTGTACCCAATGAGTGCACCGTCTTGCTGGATTGCGATGAATCCAAGGTCTTGCGAAAAAACATCAATGTCGTTTGTCGGGGGCACACAAAATCCGATCTTAAACTTCCGCGGCAAATAATA
>JAGWXQ010000112.1 GCA_018969805.1 Paenibacillaceae bacterium
ACCAAGAATGAGGTCTCCAGTTTGCACAGTGCGCAACAGCTGCACCGTTCCTTCTTCACACAACTGCGCGACACCTTTTGTAAACGCTTTGTGTTTCAATGCATGCTTCATCATGATCTGTCCGAACAATTCGGGGGCGAACGTGGGCAATTCGTGAAAGACGATGCCTCGCTGCGTCGTGAGTGTGTCTCCAATGCGAAACACACCCGGATCATACAACCCGATGATGTCGCCCGGATATGCGACATCGACCGCATCGCGCTCTTGTGCCAAAAACTGCTGCGGTTGCGTGAGTTTGACTTCTTTGCCCATCCGATCGTTCCACACAGACATCCCACGAACAAACGTTCCCGATACAATACGCAAAAACGCCATACGATCACGATGCGCCACGTTCATGTTTGCTTGAATTTTAAACACATATCCCGAAAATGCAGGATGGGTCGGCTCAATCCACTCATCCCCACTGCGCCGGCGACTGGGGGCAGGAGCCAATTCAAGAAACCGTTCCAAAAAAGTGCGCACCCCAAAATTGTTCATCGCACTGCCGAAAAACACCGGTGTTTGCTCACCCGCTTGCACCGCTTCGGCATCAAAGGCGTTTCCCGCACCATCCAGCAACGCCAACTGCTCGCACACGCTGTCGTACAACGATCCTGCAACACTCCGCAATACGTCGTCACGCCCTGCCGTCTGCTCGATGGTGATGCCGCTATGCCCTCCATACCGCTCGACGACGTGGTACATCCGATCGTATACCCCACACAGCTGGCGCCCTTGCCCGATCGGCCAATTCATCGGCACTGCCTGAATCCCGAGCACGTCCTCAACTTCGTTTATGACATCCAGCGGATCGCGCCCTTCACGATCGAGTTTGTTCATAAACGTAAAAATCGGGATGCGCCTCGCGCGACACACACGAAACAATTTCCTCGTCTGCGCCTCCACACCTTTTGCCATATCAATCAACATCACCGCACTATCCGCCGCCGTCAGTGTGCGAAACGTGTCCTCACTGAAGTCTTGGTGCCCTGGCGTATCAAGGATGTTGATGCGTCGCTGTGCATAGTCAAATTGAAGCACGCTGGATGTCACAGAAATACCCCGCTGCTTCTCAATGTCCATCCAATCCGACGCGGCAAACTTCCCAACCTTGCGCCCCTTCACCGTACCAGCAAGACGTATTGCACCACCGAATAAGAGTAATTTCTCCGTCAAAGTCGTTTTTCCTGCATCTGGATGAGAAATAATTGCAAAAGTTCTTCGACGCGCTGCGTGCGCCCCTATGGACTGCTCACTCATCCTGTAACCACCCCATCTTCTCGCTGTTCGTACTCATTTTCTATTGAATACAGTGATACAGTGGACTCCCTTTTGCTTGATCGAAAAAGGCATTTTTGTGAAACGGATCGATGGTTTGACATCGCATCATACGCGATCCGCTCATGCATCGGACGTCCTTCGCAGTGGTGCCTGACATGCATCGGGCGGCCCGTCTCCCCCTGCCTCATACAACGCGATCGGCTGTACATCTTCTTTCCAACACGCCACAATCGGGTCAATCCACGTCCACGCCGCCCGCACTTCGTCCCAATGCACAAAATACGTCTTGTCTCCCTTGAGCGCTTCGACAATTAAACGCGCATACGCATCGAGCGCATGGGGATCAAAAAGCAACTCCGCTTCCAACGCTTCCTCGCGCACACCGTCATGGACGATCGCATGGGGATGCAACCCGATGTGCACTGTTTTATGGGCAAACTGCACGGTAATATCCGATTTTTTCTGTCGCAATCGTTTTCCGGTGCGCAAAAAGACGGGCACATCTGCCCACAGCGGTGCTGCGATCACACACGACAGCGCGACGTACGTCTCGGTTTGTGAGTGCGGATGTACGTGCGGTTCGTCACGATACGCAACGACCGCCTGCCCATCGACGACACCTGCGCCATACTGCCCCCGCACGACGTTCGCCCGCACAGCGTCTACCGTATCGATCGGACGCAACCACTCCAACACCCGACACACCGCATCGCGCGATGACCGCGCATCATGGTCGCACACAAGCGTCGCCAACAGCTGCAAAGCATGGTTTTGCACCATATCGCGCAGCGCACCGCTCTCATCATAATACGCCCCGCGTTGTTCGACTCCGATCGACTCAAGCAACGACACCTCAATGCGGCGCGCTTCCCACAACGGAGGGCATGCGATGCGCTGCAACGCCGTACGCAAGACGCGCACCATATGTTTTCCCAAATAATGGTCGATGCGGTATACGTCCACTTCGGTAAACGATTGCATAATCGATCGCTGCAACGACTGCGCTGAAGCCAAATCAGTGCCAAACGGTTTTTCTACGACGAGGCGCAACCAGCCCCTCCCCGACGACAGCGACGCGATCGATCGCACCGCCTCAGAAAATAAGTCCGGTGCAAGCGCCAAATGCACGAGCCGATTGCCACTCAACCCTTGTGCCCGTTCAATATGGTCTGCTTGTTGCGCCAGTTTTTCAAACGATTGTTCATCATGAATGTCTACACTGCTATACGTAAAATGATGGGCAAACGCCTCAATATCTTGCCTATGTGCATGCCCGTCTGCGCCGCTGTGCGCACACACCGCCTCGACGACGTCACGGACGTATTCGTGGGGCGCACGCGTGCGCCGCGCCACACCAATGACCGCATACCGCTCGCCAAGCATCCCCGCGCGTGCGAGCCGATACAATGCAGGATACAGCTTGCGCCGTGCCAAATCCCCCGTAGCCCCAAATACAAACAGCAATACGCCGCCTTGCTCGGTCATCGTGTCGCCTACTTTCTGTGTGATACGCATCCGTATGTCAAATCGTCGATCCGTTTCACAAAACCGCCTGTTGCATCTTCGCACAAGGCAGCCCTGTGGAACCGTGTTTTCAATAAGGGATGCATATTAGTCTACACGATACGACGAGATCAAATCAATGCTTCATCCCATAATGGAAAAAAATGTTCCTTTCGCCTCGTGCCCCATCGTGGTATCGTAAAGAGGAAAGGAGTGCTGCCTTATGCGACTCGCCATTGTACTATGTATGTTGTGTGCATCGACGGCATCCGCGAGTCCGTCGCTCACCGTCCGTCAAAGCGTATATTTGCGCACCGAACCTGCTATGACCGCCCCCGTTGTCCGGTTGCTCCGTGCCGGAGAAACACTCACCGTCGTCGATCAAACGAACCGTTGGTGGACGCTCGTGCGCGATCAGCACGACAAAACCGGATACGTCACAACACGCCCTACATACGTCGCTTGGTCGCCATCCATCATGCCCCCACACACACCATCATTGCCTGCATCATTGCCTGCATCGTTGCCCTCATCTCAACGCATCCAAGCACTGATCGACACGGCGATGCGCTTCATCGGCACCCCATACGAGTGGGGATCGGACAGCAAGACGACCGATACGTTTGACTGTTCTGATTTTGTGCGCACCATGTACGCACAGGCAGTCGGCATCGTGTTGCCTCGCCAATCGTCCGCAATCGCCGCATACGTGCGTACGTTTGCCCCCATCCATACCGAATGGGCATCGATCTCCCGGGGCGACATCGTCTTCTTCAAAGCGTACGGCTCCTCATCCAACACCGTCACCCATGTCGCGATCGCCCTCGGCGACGGACGCATCATCCACACATACTCCAAAGAAAGCAACGGCGTGCGCATCGACACGATCGCAGGCCGCTCATGGGAGCGTCGGATGCTGTTTGCAGCGACGCTCGTGCCCGCAGATCAGCCCTAATGCTACGCCAACGCCCGACGGTGCCAACGCAACCGCAACCGCAACCGCCTTTTGACCTGCCCAATATGCCGTTTCATGTCCATCACCTCACCGATTGCGAAGTCGTTTTGCAGCGCGCGTAGATGGACTGCGCTCTTTGTTCCCCGTCGTTTGTACGGGTGGGGCACTTGTTTTGGACGAAAAATCCCATAGCACGTACGACGGTGCTCCCTCGTTCTCCAGCAGTACCGATGCATCGCGCACCGTATACGCGCGCGGCTCCTCCAAAGTCGTTGGGTGCGTTTGTACGTCACACACAGTACGCGCATTGCGATCGTGCACAGGGCGCAACATTGTTCCCCCGCCTCCTTTGTCTTTACCCCACATGAATACGCAGCCGGATTTCCGTACCCATCCTCCTTTTGCGTGTCTGCAAAAGACGACCCTCCGTGCATGACGTGTCCACGAGTGGGACGGATGATGCCTATATCGTATGCACCATGCGTCCAAACGATACTGCTTATTCGTACACACGCACCCCGTCGTGCGCTACGACTGCCCGAAACGCCTCCAACAATCGCATCGTCACCGGGCCCGCACGCCCCGTTCCAATAGGACGGCCATCGACTTCGCGCACCGCGATGACTTCCGCAGCAGTCCCGGTAAAAAATACTTCGTCTGCAACGTATACGTCATGCATCGTAAACGGCTCTTCTTTGCACACGATGTTTTGTTCTGCACACAAAGCACAAATCGTATCGCGTGTAATGCCCTTAAGCGCACCAATGTACGTAGGAGGTGTCGTCACAACCCCATTTTTTACGATAAAAATGTTGTCGCTCGACCCTTCTGCCACATAGCCTTGCGCATTGAGCATGATCGCTTCGCCGACCCCGGCAAGGTTTGCTTGGATTTTGACCAAAATGTTGTTTAAATAGTTGAGTGACTTAATTTTGGGATTGAGCGCATCGGGGATGTTGCGCCGCGTCGATACGCTGACCGTGCGCAATCCCGTCTCATACGCCTCCGGTGGGTAGATCGACAGTTTCTCCACAATGATGATGACCGATGCACGCGGTGATCGCCTTGGATCGAGACCCAAATCGCCCGGACCCCGTGAAACGATGAGCCGAATGTAGCCGTCGCGCAACGCATTGCGCCGAACCGTCTCCACGAGCGCTTGCTGCATTTGCTCCATATCCAACGGGATGTGGAGCATAATCGACTTCGCCGAATCGTACAATCGATGCACATGTTCTGTGCATTTAAAAATATTGCCATTGTAGATGCGAATTCCCTCGAAAATGCCATCACCATACAAAAATCCATGGTCATATACGCTGACGACCGCCTCCGACTTACGGACAAACGCGCCATCGATATAGATCATTTGCTCCATGATGCCCTCCTTAACGCGTATGCACATCGT
>JAGWXQ010000113.1 GCA_018969805.1 Paenibacillaceae bacterium
GTTCTTGAAAAAGTGTATCAAAAAATTCTGAATATGAAACCAAGAACATCAGATTTTTACGGCACATCGCAATCACAATAACTCTGATACTCATCCGTAGTTCAATTTATTGCACAAAAACGCCGATTTCTTCCTCGGCGCATACAGCCCTCTGGACCACTGTGTTCAATAGGAGAATCGTATGAATTGGAACCATATATAAAACTTGCTGATTTATGTTTTTGCAAGAGCCGTATTTTGGAGCAGATTCATGTTTTGAAAAACGTATGGGCATCGGTATCAGCGGGATTGTGGTTGCAAAGCGAAATTGTGTGCAATCGCTGTGGCATAATTTTTATGGGTTGAACAATGGGGTGAAAAAGATCCGACATCGCGCGGGTCTTTTTTTTGTTTTTTTTGATGGTTTGTGTCTGGGAGGTGTTCCAAAATTCAGGATCATATGGTAATATATACCAAACAGAGGAAACCGCACTGTGCTTCGGGAAATGAATTTTGAGCAAACCCAAAAAGGGGGGGTGAGTACATGTCTATCGTCGTACCGCTTGATCATAAGCAAATTGCGTACGTATCGTATGACCCAGATGAGCAATGTTTGGTCGTAGTGACCCATCGTGGGCACTCGCAACGGCACACAGACATCAACAACGACAAATTTTTTGATTTGCTTGAATCGATCAACAAAGTCGATACACTATGCAGTTTGATGGCGAACAGTGTAAAATAATGTGTGATGCCGATCGGGCGCATATGTATGTGCACGGCAACCACGAGGAGTAGGATGTGTAAACGATGCCAAGGCATTTGGTAACGGGAAATGGGAAAATGCTCATTAATCTTGATGCGCATTCATTCATGCGAGACTTGTATTTTCCATACGTCGGGCAACTCAACCATGTCAGCGGGTATCGGTGTCGCGTCGGGGTGTGGGTCGATGGAGCATTTGCATGGCTCGACGATGGTGCGTGGGTGCGCACGCTTGCGTATGAACCGGACTCACTCGTCACCCGTGTGACGCTCGACCATGCAGGGTTGCGTGTGCGCTTGATCATCAACGATGGGGTGCATCAGCGCGAGTCCATCTTTTTGCGCAGGTTTGTCGTGGAAAATCATGCCGAACAACGCCGCGAAGTCCGGCTTTTTTTTCACCAAGATCTTGTGATCAACGAATCCGAAGTCGGGGATACAGCAGCGTACTATCCAGAAAACCATACCGTCTTTCATTATAAAAGAGACACGTATTTTATGTTTAACGGATCTACGGGTACAGAGGGCATGTTCCAATACACGGCAGGTGTGAAACGATTTAATCATGCGGAAGGTACGTGGAAAGATGCGGAAGACGGACATTTGTCCGGTAATCCAATCGCACAAGGGTCTGTAGACAGTACGATTTCGTTTCGGGTGCTCGTCGCGGGAAACGGTCAGGAGACGATGCATTATTGGATGACGGCGGGGCATTCACTGGAAGAAACAAAGAAACTGAATACGTACGTACTGGAAAGTGGCGCAGGCAATTTGCTCGATCGTACGCGCATTTATTGGCAAAGGTGGGTCAATAAGCAACATCGGTCATCCGCAGATCTCGATGCAACGCTCATCAATTTGTTTAAAAAAAGCTTACTGATCGTTCGTTCACAAATAGACGATCGCGGCGCGATTACTGCAGCCAACGACACGGATATATTGCACTACAATCGTGATCACTACAGCTATATGTGGCCGCGCGATGGGGCACTCGTCGCGTATGCGATGTCGATGGCAGGATACCAAGGAACAGTCACACCATTTTTTCATTTTTGCGCCCGCGCCATTACCGATGAAGGGTACTTGCACCACAAATACAATCCGGATGGGACGATCGGATCTTCTTGGCATCCGTACTTGCACCAAGGGCAACGGCAATTGCCGATCCAAGAAGATGAGACGGCACTCGTACTGTTTGCGTTGTGGCAAGACTATGCAAAGCACGGTGTCATTGAATTGCCGCAGTCGTTGTACCCAAACTTGATCCGCTCCGCAGCCCGCTTTTTGCACGGGTACATCGATCCGCAGCTCATGTTGCCGAAGCCGAGCTATGATTTGTGGGAAGAACGGTACGGCATTTATACGTTCACCGCCTCGGCCGTATATGCGGGTCTGATGGCGGCGGCCAATTTTGCACGGCTGTTTGGCGATGACACGCGCTGTTCGCGGTATGAGCGGGCCGCAGGGCAGATGAAAGATGCGATACTGACACACTTATGGGATACAAAATTACAGCGTTTTGTTCGTGGATTGTACTGGAAAGATGGAGAATGGCACAAAGACGAAGCGTTGGAAAGCAGCGTCTTCGGTATATTTGCGTTTGGCGTATTGCCTGCTGAAGATGTGCGCGTCGTACAGACGATGGAAGCGATCAAGCGGGGGTTGTCTGTGAAAACGTCCGTCGGGGGCATTGCACGGTATGAGCAAGATTACTATTTCCAGAAATCGACCGATTGGCATACTGTGCCAGGAAACCCATGGATTATTTGTACGCTCTGGGTCGCTGAATACGAGATTGCCATTGCAAAAACGATCGCCGATTTAGAGAAGCCAAAGCAGACGTTGCATTGGGTTGCGCAGCATGCGCTCAGCAGTGGCGTGCTGTCTGAGCAGCTCGACCCGTTTGATGGATCGCCGATCTCTGTTGCTCCATTGACGTGGTCGCATGCGACGTATGTGCTCACAGTGACAAAATATGTAGAGAAGTACGAGTCTTTGTCGGGGAAAAATTCATAGTGGTGCGGTTTTCGACACAAGTAGGATAGACCGTGCATCGATGCGGGGATGCACGGTCTCTTTTTTGAATTTTTCTAAAATGGGGCATGATGAACAATGTGTGTCCGCACTTCCTTTGCGCGGTGCTTTTTGTTATAATGGATGCAACGTCAGGGCGACACCTTTATGCGAATCCGTACTGATAATCACTGATAATCAGTTGAGGAATTCGGTTGCGTACGCATAAGGGCAATACTGGATACCATCAAGGAGGGGATGTCGTATGAAGCAAGGCGCGACACTGAGCATTCGTGGGCTGCATGCATCGATCGACAGCAAGCCGATATTGCAGGGGTTGACGCTTGACGTGCACGCTGGAGAAGTGCATGCGATTATGGGTCCAAATGGTACAGGGAAGAGTACGCTTGCGTCCGTGTTGATGGGACATCCACGGTATGAAGTGACGAGCGGGACGATACAGTATGGCGATGAAGATGTGCTGGAGATGGCGGTCGATGAACGTGCGCGTGCGGGCATTTTTTTGGCGATGCAGTATCCGAGCGAGATTACGGGCGTGACCAATGCCGATTTTTTGCGCAGTGCGATCAATACGCAGCGCGGTCCCGACAATGAGATTTCACTGATTAAGTTTGTCCGGAAAATGGAGAAGACGATGCAATCTCTGGAAATGGACACGGCGTTTATGCATCGGTATCTCAATGAAGGTTTTTCGGGGGGCGAGAAAAAGCGCAACGAAATTTTGCAGATGATGATGCTAGAGCCGTCGCTCGTCATTTTGGACGAAATTGATTCGGGGCTGGATATTGATGCGTTGAAAGTGGCGGCAGCAGGGGTCAATGCGATGCGTTCGCCGGACCGTTCGTTTGTCATCATTACGCACTACCAGCGCCTGCTCAATTATGTGCGGCCGGATTTTGTCCACGTCATGATGCAGGGGCGCATCGTCAAGTCGGGTGGGGCAGAGCTTGCGGAACGCCTTGAAGCAGAAGGCTACGATTGGGTCAAACACGAGTGTGGCATCGTCGATGTCGCCATTGAGGAAGAACCACAATGGGCGGTACCGATGCAAACGGTCTCACCTCGGGGAACGTGATGCACAGGGAGGGATAAGCGCATGACCAATGGAGACAGCACGTACGCACTGCAAGACATCGATGCAGTGCTGCACGAGCCGGAAGAGGCGTGGCAAAGGCGGGAGCAAGCGCGCAGTGCGCGTGCATTGCCGTTGCCAGAATTGGAAAAAATGCGAATTGACCGCTGGCGATGGGACGCACGCGGTACGTATCGTGCAGGTGTGCCTGTGTCGCAGTGGGAACACATCCCTGAGCATGTGCGCGTGCACGTTCCGGAGCGTGCAGATGCGGTGCTCGTGCAGCACAATGCTTCTGTGACGTATGCGGCCTTGTCGCCGGAGTTGCAGGCGCGTGGTGTGCGCTGGATGAGCTTAGAAGATGCGCAGCGTGTCGAAGGAGCTCGTGTAGGCGCACATGCTTGGAAACTGGTGCGTCCCGATGCGCACCGATTGGCGGCGTGGCATGCGTCGCTATGGAGCGGAGGCGCGTATTTGTACGTCCCGAGCGGGGTCGTCATTGAGCAGCCGATCCAAGCAGTGTTTGTGGCGGATGATGCGCAGGTGACGTGTGCACCACACGTACTCATCATTGCAGAGCGCGATGCGCGTGTGCGTGTCGTACTGACGTTTGTCGGAGAACATGCGCATTCGGAGGTCGTGCGCAGCGTCGGCGTAGAGGTGTATGCGTACGATCGCGCCACAGTCGAAGTGTCCACCCTGCATGCGTATGGGACATCGACGATCGAACACGTGTCGCGCCATGCGCATATTGCGGCTGATGCGTCCGTCGAATGGATCGTTGGAGAACTCAGCGATGGATGGGGTGTATCGGAGACGGTATCCCACTTGATCGGACGCGGTGCACGGACGCGCATGCATGCGATCGGCATTGGCATTGATGCGCAGCGGGTGCATCAGACGACGCGCGCAGTGCACATCGGTAAGGCGACCGAAAGTGAGATGGGTGCGCGGACCGTCATGCGTGGAGAAGCGACCGCGATTGTCAATGGCATAACAGAAATCAAGCGTGGAGCGACGCGGGCGAATGGACAACAAACCGAGCGCATGCTCATGCTCTCACCTTTGGCGCGGGGCGATGCGAACCCCATTTTGCTGATCGACGAGGACGATGTCAAAGCGGGCCATGCAGCGAGCGTAGGGAAAGTCAGCGAAGAACACGTCTATTATCTCATGTCGCGCGGACTGTCCCGAACAGAAGCACAGCGACTCATTATTCGTGGATTTTTGGCACCGACGATTGCGGGCGTGCCTGATGAAGCGGTGCGCGCGTTTATTGTAGATCGTGTCGAAAGGAAACTGTTTGT
>JAGWXQ010000114.1 GCA_018969805.1 Paenibacillaceae bacterium
AAACGCCTGCACACACTCACGGAGCATGACCAACACAATATCCGACATCCGTGGGATGTCAATGAGTGGCTTAATGAGCGTCTCTCCTTGCATGCGCCGTACCGTTTTTGCAATATCGACTGCCAAATCACCCATCCGTTCCAAATCGCTTGCCATCTTAAACGATGCCAAAATGCGACGCAAATCCGTAGCAACTGGCTGCTGTAGCGCGATGAGCGTACTGCCGATATCCGCGATTTTCGATTCGTATTCATTGAGCATGTGGTCTTCTGCAATAACCGACTCTGCCATCACGATGTTGTTTTGGCGCAATGCTTCCACAGCATGAACGATCGAACGTTGTACCCGTTCGGTCATGTCAATCAGCGTTTGGCGCAATTGCTTCAGTTCTGCATCAAAAGACTGCCTTTGCATCGTGCACCCCCCTTTCAAGATGAACAAAAACGACTCCCCCAATAGGAGTCGCTGTGTGTTGTTACTCCATAAACCATTTTTGAATGAGTCGTTTCGTCGTATCTTGATTCATGGCCGCAATCGATGTCGTCAGCGGTATTTCTTTCGGACACGAACGCACACAGTTTTGCGAATTGCCACAACCTTCAATGCCACCAGGACCCATCAGTGCGTCAAGCCGCTCATTTTTGTGCATTTCACCCGTCGGATGCGCGTTAAACAACCGGACTTGGGAAACCGCAGCCGGTCCAATAAAATCACTGCGGTCATTGACGTTTGGACACGCCTCCAAACACACCCCGCACGTCATACACTGGGACAGCTCATACGCCCATTGGCGTTTTGCTTCGGCCATACGTGGCCCCGGTCCTAAGTCGTACGTGCCATCGATCGGGATCCACGCTTTTACCCGTTTGAGCGCATCAAACATGCGTGAACGATCGATTACCAAATCGCGCACGACAGGGAACGTCTTCATCGGCGATAAGCGAATCGGCTGTTCGTACGCATCAATCAATGCCGTACACGCCTGACGCGGTTTTCCGTTAATGATCATCGAACACGAACCACACACTTCTTCCAAACAATTGGACTCCCAACATACCGGAACCGTTTCATTTCCTTGGGCGTTTACCGGATTGCGCTGCACTTCCATCAATGCACTAATGACATTCATATTTGGGCGGTACGGAATCTCAAATTGCTCCGTATACGGTGCAGATTGTGGCGTATCTTGCCGTGTGACGATGAGCGTCACCGTCTTTGGGGGCGTTGCCGTCACCATGTGTCTCTACCTCCTTTTGGTTTATGATTTTTTGTCGCTTGAATAATCTCTTTTTCGCGGGGGAATAAGCGAGACATCAACATCTTCATAAAAAATGCGGGGTCCATCGTTCGTATACGCTGCCATTGTCGTTTTCAAAAATTGCTCGTCGTCTCGATTTGGAAACTCGGGCTTATAATGCGCCCCTCGGCTTTCATTGCGCTGCAGTGCACCCAGCGTCATCACCCGCGCGATTTCCAACATGTTCCACAATTGACGCGTAAACGTCGCCCCTTGATTGCTCCATTTTGCCGTGTCGTTCATGTTGATGCGCTCGTACCGCTGCATCAACTCACAAATTTTGTCGTCTGTCGCTTTTAATTGCTTGTTGTATCGCACAACCGTCATATTTGCGATCATCCACTCGCCAAGCTCCTTATGGAGCACATACGCATTTTCCGTACCGCTGAGTTTGAGCAATCGCGCGTATCGTTCTTCTTGCTGTTGCTTCGCCCGTGCATACAACGATGCCGGTACGTCCGCTGCACGACGCTTGAGCGATTTCATATATTCGACCGATTTCGGTCCCGCGACCATCCCACCAAACAATGAACTGACGAGTGAGTTCGCCCCCAAACGGTTCGCACCGTGGTACTGATACTCACATTCTCCAGCTGCAAACAAACCAGGTACGTTCGTCATTTGGTTGAAATCGACCCATATGCCACCCATTGAGTAGTGCACCGCAGGAAAAATTTTCATCGGCACTTTGCGCGGATCGTCACCCATAAACTTTTCATAAATTTCCATAATACCGCCGAGCTTCACATCAAGCACTTTTGGATCTTTGTGTGTCAAATCTAAGTATACCATATTCTCGCCATTGATGCCGAGTTTTAAATCAACGCATACATGAAAAATCTCTCTCGTAGCAATGTCTCGCGGCACCAAATTGCCGTATGCAGGATATTTTTCTTCTAAGAAGTACCAAGGCTTGCCGTCTTTGTACGTCCACACGCGTCCACCTTCCCCACGCGCAGACTCGGACATCAAGCGCAATTTATCGTCGCCAGGTATCGCCGTCGGATGAATTTGAATAAATTCCCCATTGGCATAATATACCCCTTGCTGATACACCGCACCTGCGGCTGTACCCGTATTGATCATAGAATTCGTCGATTTGCCAAAAATGACCCCGTTTCCACCTGTGGCCAAAATGACCGCATCCGCACGAAACGCCTCAATCGCCATCGACCGCAAATCTTGCGCCGTAATGCCGCGGCATACGCCATCGTCGTCTTGCACGATGCCCAAAAACTCCCAATGCTCAAACTTCTGAACACGGCCCTCCACTTCAAACCGACGCACTTGCTCATCAAGGGCATACAACAACTGCTGTCCCGTAGTCGCTCCAGCAAACGCCGTGCGGTGCCTCTTTGTCCCACCAAATCGTCGAAAATCAAGCAACCCTTCCGGCGTGCGATTAAACATCACACCCATGCGGTCCATCAAATGAATAATGCCCGGTGCCGCCTCACACATCGCTTTTACTGGAGGTTGGTTTGCCAAAAAATCTCCACCGTAAATCGTATCATCAAAATGTTCCCAAGGGGAATCGCCTTCTCCCTTCGTATTTACCGCGCCATTGATCCCCCCTTGCGCACACACAGAATGAGAACGCTTCACCGGAACGAACGAAAACAACTGAACGTTCATCCCTAATTCTGCAGCCTTCATCACCGCCATCAAGCCCGCAAGCCCGCCACCGACGACGATGACGCGCGCTTCGGTATCCATCATCGCTTCCTCCCTCCCCTAAATGGCCATCCCCATCAACGGAATACGTCTGCCGAAGCCTCCGCAAAAGAACTGTCCAAAAACGCATTGAGCGCCAAAATGAACATCGACGAACAAACCACAAACAACACCATCGTGACCACCGTACTCACACGCTGTGCCCGCGCACCGACCGTAATGCCCCAAGACACAAAAAATGACCACAGTCCATTTGCAAAATGAAACACAGAAGCGACGATGCCAATAATGTACAACCAGTAATACAGCGCATTCGTCGCAATGTCGTGCATGTGCGCACCAAGACCATCGACTTCAACTGTCCCAAGACCGACTTGTCCTCTCGTCGTCCACACGTGCCACACCAAAAATACAAACGCCACAACTCCAGTTACGCGCTGCAGTGCAAACATCACATTGCGGCCATACGTATAGCGCGTCACATGCGCACGCGATAGCATCGCGACGTACAAACCATACCCACCGTGGTACAACAAAGGCAACCAAATAAACAACACTTCAAGCGCAAGCAACAACGGGAGCTCGTGGATCGCCTGCACTTTCTCTCGAAACATGTCTGCTCCGCCTTGAAATGCTGCATAGTTTGTCACCATGTGCAGCATCAAAAACCCCCCGAGCGGTACAACACCGAGCAGCGAATGCACTTTCCGGTACACATACGAATTGCCCATATTTTGCCTCACCTTTCTCAATTATATCATTCCTATTATACAGCACGATCGGCTTCATGCAAAGAGCACGTAGCCGTCTTACACCGACGAGCGCACCACATTGTCAACAAAAAGACACAAGATATGACCCCCACTGGATGTTTCAAACACGAAGACCGTTTACTCTACCGAGGACGACGCTTGTTTGTCCGATCGCTGATCTCCACGAACAGAATCCAATATGCGCTGCGCCAACGCTGCGCCAATACCGATGTCGCGCAGCTGTTCAACCGTCGCATTGCGCAAAGCGCGTACACTCCCAAACGTTTTGAGGATGCGCTGTTTGCGCTTATCGCCGACCCCCTGTATGTGGTCGAGCACCGAATCAAACGAACGACGCGACCGTCGGCGCTGATGAAACGCGATAGCGACACGATGCACCTCGTCTTGCATGTGCTGCAACAAATGAAACACCCCATGTTCCCGGCTGATCGGGATCGGGACTGGGGGAACCCCGCCTACGAGCGTCGAAAACCGGTGGCGCTCATCTTTTGCAAGTCCAAATATCGGTACTGCAATACCCAACTCATCAAACACCACGCTGCGTGCCGCTCCGACGTGCCCTTTGCCCCCGTCGATAAAAATGGCATCAGGCAACGTTTGGCCCTCGCGCAATGCGCGCGTATACCGACGACGCATCACCTCGCGCACCATCGCATAGTCGTCCGCACCATCGGTTGTGCGCACAAGAAACTTGCGGTACGCGCTTTTGTCCCACACCCCATCGTTCCATACGACCATCGCAGATACGGCATCGTTGCCCTGAATGTGCGAATTGTCAAATATTTCGATGCGCTGCACACGCGGCAACCCCAGTATCGTATGCAGCTCTTGCCGCACGTGCTCGGAACGTTCTTGTTTCAATGCAAGCAAGCGCAAATGTCCATCAAGGGCAATCGCAGCATTGTCACACGCCAATCGAACGCGTTGCGCATGCACGCCAATTTTTGGGACAATGACACGCAACCGATACGCTTGCGCAAACAACTGTGGCGCATCCACATCCCCTTCTGGAACTGCAATCGTCGGTGGTCGTTCGGGATTATCGCTATAATACTGGGCGATATACGTCAAAAAATCGCTGTACTCTTCTCCATAATAAGGGAATGCAGCGACGTTGCGTGACGTAATCTTGCCTTCGCGCACAAAAAAAATGTGCACCGCCATCCATCCACTCGCTACCGCATACCCAAACACATCTTCATCCCCACCTGCGGCAGAAATGTGCTGCCGCTCCATCAACGCATCGATCGCTGCAATCGTATCGCGCGCATCTTTCGCACG
>JAGWXQ010000115.1 GCA_018969805.1 Paenibacillaceae bacterium
GGTGCATTACGATCGCGACAATGCTCCGCATTGCGCTTGGTGCATTACGTTCGCGACAATGCTCCGCATTGCGCTGGGTGCATTACGATCGCGACAATGCTTCGCATTGCGCTTGGTGCTCAGCAAAACACAGCGCCACTTTTATCTTTTCTGCTCAATGATCAAACTCACGACACTGACCCGCTCATGCAACAATTCTGCAATTTGTTCAATAGTAAATCCCTTACTCCTCAAAATGCGCACCGTATTGGCGAGTTGCTCTTGCCGTCCTTCTTGCCGTCCTTCTTGCCGTCCTTCTTGCCGTCCTTCTTGCCGTCCTTCTTGCCGTCCTTCTTGCCGTCCTTCTTGCCGTCCTTTTTTCTCTCCAATGTGCAGCCCTTCTTGCAATCCTTCTATTTTTGCTTGCTTAATAAACTCCGGCTGAAAAAAATCTTCGACGGTCCATGCAATGTCCGGATACTTTTCCAAAATTTGCTCGATCACAATGGTCTCCTCCTCTTTAGTAGGTTGAAATACGTATTGTGCAAGCCCATAGTAAAATTTGGCATCAGTCAATGAAACACCAAACTTTTCTGGATCTATGCACATATCAAAGAAAAACAACTTCATCCACATAAGCACGTCATTGCGGTCTTCCTGCGGCACGTGCATCATCGGGACGAGCGCCAAATACACCGGATCTTTTACGTCGCGATACGCCTTCCAATCCATCTGCTTTAATTGTACCACACGAGTGCTCGCTGTGCAACACGTTTCGTTAAATACATCGTTGTTTCGGTACGTATGATCCGCATTACGAGGTACGTTACCAACAAACACAACAATTTGAAAAATGTTTCTGATATTTGTCGCTTGGATGACGCCCATGCGGTACATCAACATCCTCTCAGGCATAATTACATCATATTGCGCCTGAAACTCAATGTGCACAACAGCTTGAATACCGTCTTTTAATGTAACCAAAACACAAAAATCAATTTCTTTTTTTCTATTTCCAAGATGTCCCACACTCAACTTCGTGTCAAGAAATTCCACCGGTTTATCCCAATCAATCATATCATGAAGCAACTTATGGAGAAAAAAAATCGTAGACCGCACACGTTCACGAGCCATCTTCTTCCACCCATCATCAAGCACAAACACAGGTCTGATGTTCTTGAACACGGCCTCTTCCATATCCTTCCTACCTTTACTTCCCAACTTCTCTTCCATCCCCAAAAACGGATCAAGATCACTCATGCCTGCAACCATCTCCCTGCCATCGATTCCACCCATCTGTTTGCGCAGTACCACGAGACAAAACACGAGGAGCAGTATGTATATTGTATCGTAAATCGTAATTAAAGACAATAATCGATAAGATAACGATCGGATTCACTTTCTTTATTGTTTTTCTTACGAAAAATAATACACAAAGTGATCATTTGAAAAATAGACATCGCTCTTTGCATGTGGCTGTGTGATTTTGCCCATCCCGACAATTGCTGTGCCACTGTTTTGAAAACTACCTTTTCTAACACAGCACATACCAACGATGAATCGGAGACGGTCCTAATACACGCAAGCGCGCACGATGCAAAGCCGTCGCATATCCTTTGTGCTGTGCGATGCCATACCCAGGATCGTCCGCTTCCCAAAGCAGGCACTGCGCATCCCGCGTCACTTTCGCAACGATCGATGCCGCAGCGATCGATGCACACAGTGCGTCCCCGTGCACGATCGATTGTTGGAATACGTCCGTGTCGATCGACTCAAAGTCGATGAGCAACGCATCCGGTCTTACCGCAAGCTGATCTACAGCACGCAGCATCGCCAACCGCGACGCTTGCCGCACATTGATCGCATCAACGGCCGCCGCATCGACGCATCCGATCCCGACATCCGCATGCTGCACGATGTGTTCGTACAGTGCTTGGCGTGCGTTTGGCCGCAGCACCTTTGAATCTGCGAGCCCCACAATCGGACGATGCAAGACGACTGCAGCAGCGACGACATCCCCACACAAACAACCCCGCCCGACTTCGTCCACACCTGCAATGCGCAAAAAACCTTGACTGCGCAATGCTCCTTCATAATCAACCATCGGACACCGGAACTTCTAGGCTACACCGACCGAGCAAACCTGCTCGAAAGTCACGCAAGACGATGCGCGCCGCCTGATCTTCATCGACAATCCCGTGCGCACGCAGTGCACCGCGACGTGCCCCGATCTCGTGCAACGACCCCACCACGCCGTACCGATCGATGACGTGCTGTGGCTCCATCGCACCTACGGTGTCGAGCACCCATCGTGCGACATCGCTGACCGCATAGACGTGCTCCCCGACTGATCCGATCGCTGCAAGCATCATGCCCGTGCGCGCGTCATCGAACTTTGGCCACAGCAAGCCCGGACTATCGAGCAACTCCATCTGCTCATGCACACGTACCCACTGCGTTCCTTTCGTGACACCAGGGCGGTTGCCCGTTTTTGTCGCAGACTGACGAACAAACCGATTGATCCACGTCGATTTTCCGACATTGGGTATCCCGACGACGACTGCACGCACAGGCCGCGGACGCATCCCTTTGCGGTGCCACTGCGCATACAGTGGTGCCAACAAGCGCTGGCATCGGGCAAATACGAGCTTCGTCGGTGACCGCAAATCACTCGCAACTGCGGCGACTCCTTCTTGTGAAAACGTCCGCATCCACGCTTCCGTACTCTCTGGATGCGCCAAATCCGCCTTATTCATCACGACGAGGCGCGGAATGCGCGCAAACACCTCATCTAAGATCGGATTGCGGCTGCTCTTTGGGATGCGGGCATCGACGAGCTCAAGCACGATATCAATGACCGACCGCATCGCTTCGAGCTGTCTTTTTGCTTTCGCCATATGTCCTGGAAACCATTGTATCACTTCTGCTGCTCCTTCATATGAACATGCGTGCAGGCGTCAAAACACATGGATGCGATCAAACGGCCACAATACGACATCGACACGCCCTACGACGCGCTCCAGCGGCACAAATCCAAACGCACGGGAATCATACGAGTGGGCGCGGTTGTCCCCCATGACAAATACGTGTCCGATCGGAATCGTCGTTTTTGCATAATTTTGTGTGTTGTACGATTGACCCATATTGTGCGCCAGCTGCACCGATGCATCCAAAAATGGTTCTTTCACTACAACACCGTCTACCCACACCGTATCCCCACGCACTTCAATCGTCTCACCAGGCAACCCAATCACGCGCTTGACGACGTACCGCACAGAGTGCACACAGTACAGCCACGGCCATCGTCTTTACAAACCGCGTCACCTTTTTCCATACGATCGTCTTTCTTTGAGAAAGTGGCGCATCAAGTGACACGATATGGATCCGATCTTTCATTGGCTACGACTCTTTTTGTCTCTTACTCGGTGTATCGGTGCCGTAGAAATATAAATGAAGAGCGATCTAAAAATAAATGTATCCGACAGAGGAGTACCCCAAATTCTCCATTTTTGCCATCGGCAACAATCCGATGCCCGTACGTCCAATACGACCACACCGACACTCCCCTCGATGTCACGGATGCCCCCAATGCGCACGGAAGCACAACAGACACGTGCGCTACACGCAATACGGCTTCATCACGAAAGAACAACGCTACAAACCATCATACCAAACCAAACACATACGAGCAAGTACAAGAAATGCAACGATCGCAAAATGTCTTTCCAGCAAAGTCCCGATACCTACAAGATACGACACAACCACCACAAATGCGAATACCATAAACAATACCGCAACGCAACATTTGGCGCAAGCGCAAAAAACAAGCGCGCCACAAACGGACGCGCGCGCACGAAAACAACACACCCCCACTGCAAAAACATTTCTCAAAAGAACCGGTATTCACTTTCTGGGCACCTCTATACACGTCAGTCAAAGCACGAAACATAAACTTTATACGTCTGAAATTGGGGCAAGAGGCTACTGTAATGATATCAAGTGTTTCAGATGCAACATAGTACAAATACGGTAAAAATTTACTCTGTGGCAACTTTTGTTTTTTCACAAAAAAGCCGATGAGAACAATTGAGCAAGAACGGTGACCCGCTAGAAAATAAGGCAACGGATTGATTTTGAGCGATTTCGCGATCTTTTGGAAGAAGCGTTACCCACATCAGGAACGAGAAACGGTGGAAAACTGTCAATGGATTGTGTCTTCATGTTCAAGACAATTCTTAGGGAAAAATTTACAAAGTATCCGATGATCCGTTGGAATACCTCATTGCTGATCGATGAACTTTTCAGCAATATCTTGGATTGACGTGAGAAGATCATGTTCCCTATGTGAAAACGATATGGGTGGATCGTGAAAGATTAGGGAAAAAACGGGGCGTTAGAGAAGTTGTTTGAATTGCTCAGCCAAATGATTGCTGAAGCAGGATTGATCAGTACAGAAAAAAGTATCGTAGATGCGATATTTGTTGACGTTCCAAAACAACGAAATACGAAGGAAGAGAACAAATCGATCATAAACGGAGAGGTTCTTTTGTTTTTGGTTGATTCACAGGTCTTTTTGTCGGTTGATCCTCAGGTCTTTTTGTCGGTTGCTGAGGCAATAACTTTTGGATATTACTCATTATTGAATCGATCCATTTTTGTACAAATGCCAAGAAATTTTTTTCGCGTTCTGTTCCAGTAAAAATTACATGAAGTGTATTTATTATAATCCCTATTATAATCCCTATTTTAGCACCATCCTGTATATCCTTTTTGTTTTTTATTACAGATAGTTGAATATTTCTTACAAGTTTGTTTTTTATTATAAATAATTGAATATTTCTTACAAATCGGTACAACTTTAATTGACTGCTAGATAACGATGCATGATTGAAATATTTGTTGAAGCGCGAAAGAACATCATCCCAACTTTTGAATTTCATTATTTCAATTTTAGGATGAGGATCCGTTAAATTAAAAAGTAATAGTTGCCCTTCTAAATATGCGCATTGCTGCTC
>JAGWXQ010000116.1 GCA_018969805.1 Paenibacillaceae bacterium
GTTCCAGGGGGCTGTATGCGCCGAGGAAGCAAAAGTCGTTTTTGTGAAATAGATCGATGGTTTGCATTATGGATTCGGATCGGATCAGTTAAAATTTGTATCACTTGTAGAATTCGTTGCAGGGATGCCTTTACAAGCCGCAATGATGGGTGCATCACGGCCAAAAAATGAACAGCGTGCACGCTTGTTTTATCGAAATGAAATTGATCGAAGATTCCGGTCCTAAGCATATTCGATAAACATAGGAAAGATACACCTATTGTGTTTTGTTTTCCCGATCGATGGACCTCCTTTGCCGACACTGCAGCATGTTCAAGTTGACAAAAATGTTAAATGTGTATATAATCTGTTCGTGTAGCCACAGTCGCGTACGAGAAAGGGTGAACGGTATGAATGCGTTGCAGCTCATCATTGTCTCACTTTTGTCGTTTGTGCTCATGTTTGGCATGGGATTTATTCTCAATATGTTGCTGAAGACGACGTGGCTTCCGATTGCATTGTACGTACTGTTGATCGGGGGATTGTTTGTGTATTTTGGCCATGGCATTCAGAACGTATGGAGCGATGTTGGGGAATATGGGTTTGCGGACTGGCTGGCCATCGCATGTGGATTGGGTGGTGCTGCGCTTAGTGGATGGACGATTCGTACGTTGCGCGAAAAAGGGTTTCGGATGTTTTGAGGAGCGTGGGGCATGAAATGGGCATCAGAGTGGCATACGGTCGCGATGCAGGCGCGCGTCATACCGCCTCGTGCGATTTGGATGATGCGCATGCCGGTTCTCACGCACGCATACTTGCCTCTGATCGGGGCGTCGGGATTGGCGGTGTATGCGACGTTGTGCAGCAGCGGTAGTGAACCTTTGTCGTTGCACACCCTTGCTGCGCGATGCGGCATTGTCGGAGACGATGCGCTTGAGCGATGGGCTACACAAGCGTCTTACATCGAAGCGCTCGGTCTTATGCGGTCGTACGTCCGTGGTGATGTGGGTCGATTTACGTGCACGTTTGTGATGCGCGAACCTTTATCCGCGCATTCGTTTTTTTCTGAAGAAGAGACGGTATCGTTGCTTACCGAACGCATAGGGGTGCAGGCAGCTGAAGCGGTTCGGGCGTTGCTGCAAGACGGAGACACCGATGACAACGACGATGCGTACGGTACGGACGTGTCGCACACGCGACAGGAAGTGTTTCATGTCGGGAAAAAGTTGCCTTCATGGCGCACCAAAGAACAAACGATGGCGGTCGTATTTCGCCCTGAAGATGTGTTGCGCCGATTTCCGCGTTCATCTGTGCATCGGCGTTTTGTGGAGCGCATGCTCGTCAGTCCGACGCTCACTGCGCAAGTCAATGAAGTTGCGGGCACGTATGCGTTGACACTGAAAGAAACGGTGTCATTGCTTGATGAGCAAGGCATGTTCCGATCGGGCGGAGAGTTTGTCGTAGAGCACTTTCATGCGCGCGCAGCAGCACTGAAAGGGGTCGCCCCGCGGTTGGTCATCCCAGCGACACATGCACGTACATCGGAGGCACAGCAGGCACCGATCAGCAGCGAGCAACCGCTGCGTGTCGATGGTATGCAGGCGGACATCGTGCACGGTGGTCAGACGCGTTTTGACGATGGCTGGTTTGCGATGTGCACGCGTGAAGTGGAAGCGATGCATTGGCTTGACGTGCCGGAAGCGTTTGGGGAACTGTGGGATGCAAGGCAGTACAATGCGATCGTCGCCAATGCCTCGTATGCGGAAATGCTGCGGCTGTACTACCATCCGTCACACGTTCCGCAAACGATCAAGGAATCGTTTCACCACATTCATATCAATTATCAGCTTCCAGACGAAGTCATCAATGCACTCATTCACTACATTCGCGCCAATGATTTGGATTGGTCACCGAAATTGATCGATGCGATCGCAGCCAACATCGCAGGAAAGCACATTCGTTCGTTTGAGCAGGCGGTCGCGTATTTTCGTGCAGCGGAGCGTTCGCGAAAAACAAAGAAACCACGCAACCCGACTGCACCAAGAGTTCAAGAAGTCGCCCCGCGTTCCAAGCCGGCTCGCCAACGTCCACCTGCGCCTTCGATAGAGAACGTGCCGTCGTCGGCGCGCCAAGCGACACCAGAAGACATCCAACGCATCCGTGATAAAGCAAAACGCATGCGCGATCGCTAGCGAGGAAGGAGCGCATCCATGCAACAGCTCAACAAATGGCTCGCGATGTTTGGACACATCAGCCCCGACACGTCTGCGTTATGGGATCAGTGTCGTACCGATGCGCATGTGCACGCGTGGCGTGTAGCCCATCCCGAAGTGAGCGACGATGTCGTCCGCGCGCACGTATTGCAATTTATCCGATACGCACAGGAACAAAACCACTGTGTGCGTTGTCCCGGTTTGGCACAATGTCCGCACGACATCACGGGGCAATACGTCTCACTGCACTGTGTACCAGGCGATGACGGCACACCGCGCATCGTTGAAGCACAATCACCGTGTTCTTTTGCGATCGCCCACGACCACGGACAGCGCATTCGTGCCCGTATTCGCAGCTTTTATGTAGATGAACGCGCGCTGTGCAACGCGTACGCCGACGACGATATGATCGCACGGGATTTGCAGCGCGCACGTGCGGTAGAGCAAGTCATTGACTATGTGTATGATATAAAAGTACATCAGCGACTTCCAAAAAAGGGATTATATTTTTACGGGGATTTTGGTACGGGAAAAACATTTTTGGCAAGCTATATGTTGTTTGAACTCGCCAAGCTTGGGTATACCGGTGTGATTGTCTTTATGCCGGAGTTTATCGAGGATTTAAAGCGGCTCATGCACGACCGCGAGGCACTGCACGAGACGCTGCGCATCTTGCGCGACACCGATATGCTCGTACTGGACGACATCGGGGCGGAGCAACTGAATGCGTGGGCACGCGACCACGTCATTGGGAGTTTGCTCAACGACCGGATGCAACGCAAACCGACGTGCTATACGTCGAACCAGACGCTTGCAGGATTGGAAGCCCATTTGCGGTTTACGATGCGTGATGGAGACGATGCGTATCGTGGGAGACGCGTGTTTGAGCGTATCGAGCCGTATGTCATACCGATTGAAGTGCGCGGGGCGAACCAACGCCGTCATGCCGATCACGTGTGACCGACGATCCAACAAAAATTATTTCGTAACGACTTGTATGATCGTGGCTGCTGTTGCCATGACAAAAAGAAGACCAAACATAACCATAAAGCCTACGCCGACATCGATTAAGTCGTTGCGCGGTTCTTCATTGATATGGGCGCGCGGGTCGTCTTTTGGTGTATTGTGCGTTTGCGATGAAGTGCTCATCGTGTATCGCCTCCTTGATGAAGATGTACTTTGAGTATACCCGATTGTAGCGATGCAGCGCAACGCAGCTTGCACGCATGCACGGGATTGCGCTAAGATGATCGTACGATCGTGTAAAGGAGGGTGAATCATGAAGCAACAGTATGCAAACCATCGCCGCATCGACCCTGTGCACATGTTTTTTCTGCTCCCACTGGCGTTGATTACGGTTGTTTGTGCGGTGTGGATGGTGTTTTCACACGAACGTCATGGTTTTATGACGTTTCTCGTACTTTCGTTGGCATTGCAAACGCTGGTGCTCAGTGTGTTTGTGCGGACCAAAGCGCTTGTGGCGCAAGATCGCGCGATTTTCGCCCAAGAACAATTGCGGCATTATGTACACACAGGGGCTTTGCTCGATGCGCGCCTGACGAGACAGCAGATCGTCGCCTTGCGGTTTGCGAGCGATGCGGAGTTTGCAGCACTGGCTAAGAAAGCAGCAGACGAAGCGATGAAGCCGGACGCGATCAAGCGCGCGATTACCCAGTGGCGTGCAGACGAGCATCGCGTCTAGTGGACAAAGTTGTATGAAAAGATCGATATGTGGTACAATATGGCTATCGAATACGAATCCTTGATAGACCGAATCAGCTCCCTAGCGTGGAGCAGATGGGATCGATCGGTTGTGATACGGATGCGTATAAAGGGAGGGTTTGATGATGGGAGTCGCTGCGTTGACGAAATCGACTTTTGCGCAGGAAGTGGAATCAGACGGGCTAGTGCTCGTGGATTTTTGGGCCCCTTGGTGTGGACCGTGTAAGATGATCGCCCCTGTACTTGAGACGCTCAGCCAAGATATGGCGGGAAAAGTACGGGTCAGAAAGCTCAATGTTGATGACGAATCCGACATTGCAGGACAGTTTGGTGTCATGAGCATTCCTACACTCATTTTGTTTAAGAATGGCAAGCCAGTAGACAAAGTCGTCGGATTTCAGTCGATCGATGCGCTCAAGCAGTTGATCAATAAGCACGCCTAATTGATGGGTCCATGGAGACGTGGGCTTTTATTTTTGTTTTGATGAGGACTGCGTACAATGCATTTGTTGATTGTGGAGAACGTCATTTTTTTTTAATAAATCATTGTTATTTTCAACATTTTTTATGAGATTATCGTAACCTGTTGACATTGTACTCCCAAATCCAAACGAAACAATGACTCCATAGCAAAAATGGAGGCAATGAGATATGACGAAGAACAGGGTGCAATCCGCAGTTCTGTTGCCGAGTAGGTGGCTTCTTTCGCAACGACCGGGAATACGCAACAGATCATTGAGATGCGCTACGCAGACGAAAACATTTGGTTGACTCAGAAAATGAAGTCTGTACGATACGACGACACCGTTTAGAATATCGGACAGCTTCGTAAGAAAATTTTTTTGATCATGAGCGTGAACGGGAGGCAACAAAAAAGAAATTTTTTATTGTTCAAAACGAGGGTGCACGAGAGGTTATCAGAGAGGTCGAACATGATCACCTACAAATGATTATTGCAGTAGGCTTTTAAGTGAATAACGAAAGGGAGATTCAATGCCGCAAATGGATCAATGCAATCGTCAAAGACGATACGATTCAACGGTGGGTTAT
>JAGWXQ010000117.1 GCA_018969805.1 Paenibacillaceae bacterium
ACTATTTGCACTACCAAAATCGGCGCGCGGACTATGTCCAAGCGATTTTCGAGGTCGTAAATTGGTCTTTTGTGCAGTCTCGATTCGACCACGCGCGGTCGTAATCGGCTACACCCGATGGTCGGCACGGACAGAGGCAACGATGCGGTCAAATAGTGCCGCGACGGCAAGTGATGCCCGTTGTTGCTCGTCCACCCACGCATACGGCGACGGTGCGTCGCGATGCACGACGGCGTGGCGTACGACGACGTCCATCTGCCAAATACGGTGCGTAAAGCGATGGACAAACATCGCCAAAGCGGTGCCGTGCGTCAGCCGTGCGATGCCCACATGCTCTTGCCATTGCGGATTGATCGCCCCGTCGATCGACCACGGCATCGGCTCCTCTTCGTGCTCCAACGAAACATGGGGCAGCTCCCACATCCGTGAGAGCAAACCCGATGCACCTCTTTGGCGCATCAGGATGCGCCCGTCGTCCTCGCGAATGCACACTATGGCGCAGCGTCGTTCGCTGCGCGGATTTTTTTTTGCCTTTTTATACGGGATGTCTCCAGTACGTCCGTGCGCATGTGCACGACAATAGGATCGCACTGGACACGCTCCGCATTGGGGCGAGCGGGCTGTACAGATGAGCGCGCCGAGCTCCATCATCGCCTGATTAAACGTTCCTGCATCGTGTGGAGGAAGCAGTGCTCGCTGGAGCTGTGCGATGTATTGTTTTGTCTTCGTGCGTGTGATGTCGTCTTCGATCGCATGGATGCGGGCACAGACGCGCAACACGTTTGCATCGATCGCGGCATAGGGAAGTCCGTAAGCGATGCTCATCACCGCACCCGCTGTATACGCACCGACACCAGGAAGTGCCGCAAATTGTGCATAATCCGCAGGGACGACGCCTTGATGCTGTGCAGAGACATACTGGGCGGCGCGATGCAGTGCCCGCGCACGCGCATAATACCCAAGCCCCGCCCATAAGGCGAGCACGTCGTCTTCGTGCGCGTGCGCCAAAGATCGAATATGCGGAAAGCGCTCCATAAACCGCAAAAAATAAGGAATTGCAGTATCGACACGCGTCTGCTGCAGCATCGTCTCGGACACCCAGATGGCGTACGGATCGTGCGTCCGCCTCCACGGCAAGTCCCGACGTGCACGCGCGTACCATTCCATCAACGCCGTCGTCATGTCACCGTCATGCATCAGGTTCATCGCTCCTTATGCCCACAGCATATCGCCTACAACAAAAAAACACACATCCGCACAATGCGACGTCAACCTGTGAAAAAAAAAATTGCACACGTATCGATACTTATTCTTTGTTTTTTGTCAATCGCATACGAACACCACGATGCACAAAGCATCGTCATAACAATGCCGCAAAGGATGTGATGGATACGTCTCCCGTACCTCCAAACCGCTTATTTGGTCCATTGTTTACGGTCATTATCGGGGTCTTTATGGTCGTGCTTGATTCGACCGCGATGAACGTCGCGATCAGCGCACTCATCGACGCGTTTTCCTCCGATATCCCAACGGTACAATGGACGATTACCGCGTACATGCTCGCCCAAGCGACTGTCATCCCGCTCGCTGGATGGCTTTCTGATCGCTTTGGTGCAAAAAGGATGTTTATGATGTCGCTCGTCTTGTTTGTGCTCGCTTCGGTATTGTGCGCGCTTTCTACGACGGTCGTCTGGCTCATTTGTACCCGCATCATCCAAGGGCTCGGGGGCGGCATGCTCACCCCGATATCGATGGCGATGATTTATCGCCTCAGTCCACCGGAGAAAGTCGGGCAAATCATGGGCATTGTCGGCTTGCCAATTTTGATCGCCCCTGCTGTTGGACCGATCGTCGCAGGTTATTTTGTCGATGAATGCAGCTGGCATTGGATCTTTTTGCTCAATATTCCTGTTGGAATTTTGGCGTTTGTACTCGCCTGGCGCATCTTACCCACATTGCCCCAAAAAGCGACCGAACCGCTCGATCGCTTCGGCATCATGCTCGCTCCACTCGCTTTTGCTGCACTCGTTTTTGGCATTTCCGAGGGGGGCATCGACTGGACGTCCGTCGCGACAATAGGGGGTATCGCGATCGGCATCTGTGCCCTCATTGCCTTCATCTGGGTCGAATTGCGCGTAAAGACGCCTCCGTTGCTTGAGTTGCGTGTGTTTCGATCCCCCCAATTTTCACGCGCCGTATGTACGCAGTGGTTTATGCAGTTTGTCATGTTTGGCGTAATTTTTCTTATCCCATATTTTATGCAAAGGGCAATGGGCTCTACGGCCCTCGAAGCAGGACTGTGGACGTTGCCACAAGCGTTGGCTGCTGCGGTATGTATGCCGATCGGTGGCCGGTTGTACGACAAGATTGGTGTGCGCCCACTGATCGTCCTCGGACTGAGTGCGGTATGTATTGGTGTTGTCGCGTTGACACGCATCACCCCGACGGACGACGTAACGGCGTTTTTGTTTCCCCGCATCATGTTTGGCATCGGCATGGGGCTTTCGTTTATTTCGATCAACACGTACTTGATGCAATCTTGCCCACATCACCTGGTGAGCCGCGTGACATCACTGACTGGGGCAATGCAGCAAGTGTTTTCGTCATTATCGATCGCCGTAGTCAGTACGATGATCACCCACATCACAGCAAACAATACCGCCCTTGGACTACTGCCCCAAAGCGCGTTCGTCAATGCGTTTCATGCGACGTACTGGCTTATTTTTTGGGTCGCAGCAGCGGGCATTGCGCTCGGATTGACGTTGCCGCGCATCGTGCGGACACCGCCGCGTGCATAACCGTAGGTACCTCATTTCACAAGACCGTGCTTGTACGCATAAATCGCCGCTTGTGTTCGATCTTCTACGCCGAGTTTCGACAAGATGTTCGTCACGTGGAATTTCACTGTTTTCACACTAATAAACAAAGCTTCAGCGATATCTTGGTTCGATTTTCCTTGTGCGATCAATAAAAGCACGTCCATTTCCCGTTGTGACACGTGCTGATGGTTGCTGTGCGTCACGCTATTCCCGTGCTTTCGTACGATTTTGCTCGTAACGTCTGCGTGCAGCATTGTTTTTCCTGCCGCAGCAGCACGAATCGCAGCGACGATTTCCGATGCCTTGGACGTTTTGAGCATATAGCTCAATGCGCCCGCTTCCATCACGGGATACACCATCTCATCATCGACAAAGCTCGTGAGGACGACGACTTTGCACTGTGGCAGCGCATGCACGATGCGCCGTGTCGTCTCGACGCCGTTCATTTTGGGCATGACGAGGTCCATCAGAACGACATCGGGGTGCACATCCAAAGCCATCTGCACGCCTTCTTCGCCGTTGGACGCGACACCGACGACGGAGATGCCTTCTTCTGTGTCCAGCAAAGCGACCAACCCGATGCGCACCATTTCATGGTCATCGATTACGAGCACCCGTACAACTTCTTCGGTCATTGTGGACGATCCCCCTCTTGTTGTTGCACGTACAAATTTGGTGTCAGCGGGATGTGGACGTCTACTTTCGTCCCTTGTTGTGGAAAAGAGCGAATGCGCAAACTGCCTCCGATTTCATGCACCCGTTCTTGCATCGAGAGCAGCCCATAGGACGTCGTCTTCGGTTCGTGCACATCAAAGCCGATGCCGTCATCGCTTATCGTCAGTCGGACACCTGTATGATGGCGTTGGAAATGAACCGTGACGTTGCGTGCTTGGGCATGCCGTACGATGTTTGAGACGGCCTCTTGCGCAATGCGAAACAAATGGTCTTCGATGCCACGTTCGAGTTGCATCGTTTCGTCAACATCCCACGTCACGTGGATGTTGTGTTGATGTGCTGCGAGCAATTGGTGCAGTGCATCAACAAAACGATGGTCCGCCAAAGGAAACGGCCTTAGTTGCATCAATAAGGCGCGCATTTCGGACTGTGCCAACGATGCCATGTTTGCGATCAACGTACTTTGGTTTCGGGTTTGTTCATCTGCACCGCGCCGCGACAATGCCTCAGCACACATGGCAATTGCAAAAAGCTGTTGGGAAACGGCATCGTGCAAATCCCGCGCAATGCGTTGCCGCTCGGAAACGAGGGCACTCGTCTGCTCTGCTTTGGCCAGACGCGCGTTGTCTGCCACCAATCGGTGCAACCGCGCCACTTGTTCTTCCCATGCCCGCGCAAGGTTTACGATGCGATGTGTGAGCTGCCCGATTTCGTCGTCTTCCATCAACGGAAATGCGCGGGGAAACTGCCCTTGTTCGAGCAACCCAACCGCATCTTGTAAAGCGACAATGCGCCGAATCATCGTGACACTGCGCCACACACCATAAAGCACACTCCACAAACAAATACATATAAATGCGAAAAAAAAGAATACATAGTGCGCGATCAGCCACGATCCTTTTCCTGTAACAATGACCATCGCGATGAAAAAACAAACAAGGACGCATCCATAAAACACCATCTCAATGATCGTGTTCCACATCAGGCTCCCAAAACGCGATCGTTGCTTTTTCATGGGCGCACCTGTACGCGTACAGTGCCGATCACGCACCGAATGTGGATACGCAACCGCGCGCGCGCTTGGACATCGTGTGGGGATCGCCAAACTACACGATGCCCCAAACCGGACACGTGCCGATCTGCGACAGACACATCACCTGCTGTAACTTCTGCCATCACGGCCACATCGACTTCATCCGGAACGATGCAGACGATATGCCCCAACCACGCATCTGCTTCGATGCGTGTTTCTGCTTCATGAAACATGCCTTTCGTAAAATCCATATGCAGCTCTCCAGAAACAAACCGTCGTTTGATTGAAACGACGCGCCACGGACGGTCCGCACCGAGTCGCTCAAAAAGAAAAAAAGCGTGGTCGGTCGTTTTATTTTTCCAGTCGATGCAAAACAACCCAAACACGATCAGAAGCGCCACATACAAATAGT
>JAGWXQ010000118.1 GCA_018969805.1 Paenibacillaceae bacterium
GAAAGATGCAGGCAAAATTGCGGGGTTGGAAGTACTGCGCATCGTCAACGAACCGACGGCGGCAGCGTTGGCGTATGGGCTTGAAAAAGAACAGGATCAGACGATTCTCGTATTCGACCTCGGGGGCGGCACGTTTGATGTGTCCATTTTGGAGCTGGGCGATGGATTGTTTGAAGTCAAGGCGACGAGTGGAGACAACCGTCTCGGTGGCGATGATTTCGATGAGCTCATCGTGCAGCATTTGGTGGCGGCGTTTCGCAAGGAACACAGCATTGATTTGTCCAAAGACCGTGCAGCAGTGCAGCGACTCAAAGATGCTGCCGAAAAAGCGAAAAAAGAGCTTTCCTCTTCATTGACGACGACGATTTCACTCCCGTTTATTACGGTTGTAGACGGTGTGCCGCAGCACTTAGAGGAGACGCTGACGCGTGCAAAGTTTGAAGATATGGTCGCACCGCTCATTGAGCGGACGATGGGGCCGACGCGCCGTGCGCTGGAGGATTCGGGACTATCGGCATCGCAAATCGATAAAATCGTACTCGTCGGCGGGTCTACGCGCATTCCTGCCGTGCAAGAAGCGGTCAAAAAACTGACCGGAAAAGAAGCGTTCAAAGGGGTAAATCCCGACGAAGTCGTTGCGATTGGTGCAGCAGTGCAAGCGGGCGTGCTCACTGGGGAAGTCAAAGACATCGTTCTCGTCGATGTGACACCGCTGTCGCTGGGCATTGAGACGGCTGGGGGCGTGTTTACAAAGATGATCGAGCGCAATACATCGATCCCGACGAGCAAGTCGCAAGTGTTCTCGACGTACTCGGACAACCAACCTTCGGTCGAAATTCACGTGCTGCAAGGTGAACGTGCGATGGCAGCAGACAATAAGACGTTAGGCAAATTTACGTTGAGCGATATTCCTCCAGCGCCACGCGGAGTCCCGCAAATCGAAGTCACATTTGACATCGACCCAAACGGCATCGTTCACGTCAATGCGACAAACAAAGGTACGGGAAAAAGTCAAAAAATCACGATTACGTCTTCTGGTGGACTGTCCAATGACGAAATCGAGCGCATGGTCAACGAGGCGCAGCAATACGCCTCTGAAGACGAACGGCGCAAACAATGGGTCGAGCTCAACAATGAAGCCGATCAAGAAATATATCGTGCGGATAAAGCGATCGCCGATTTTGGTGACAAAGTGACACAATCAGAAAAAGACGACATCGAAGCACACAAAAAAGCGCTCAGAGAAGCGATCGAGAGCAAGGATGAGGCGCGCGCGAAAGCAGCACTGGACGTCCTAAATAAAGCAGTGCAGACACTGTCCGCGCGGGTGTATGAGCAACAATCATCGGGGTCCCCAGGTCAAGAGCAAGCACCACAAGGAAACGACAACGTCTTCGATGCAGATTATGACATCGTCAACGATCAAGACAAAAAATAACGCCCGTACGTGTGGTTCAGTCTGCCTTTACCGATAAAGGTAAGGGCATTTTCTCCATTGGGCATCTTGTTTTCGGTGTATACGAGCACACATGGCTGTTTGATCCTCATCCGTATTTCAATACATCGATCCGGTTCACAAATACGCCTTTTGCTTCCTCGGCGCATACCGTCCTCTGGATATCTGTTTGTAATACGGGATTCGTATGAACGTCATCACGCTCGTTTGGATGCGTGGAGTGTGCACAGTAGGGGATTGGACGCGGAATACAGCAAGTATGGCCACAGGAGGGGTTGGTCGTTCGTCATGGCGAAGCGGGATTATTACGACGTGTTGGGCATTTCACGGGATGCGGATGCAGAACTGATCAAAAAAACGTATCGCAAACTTGCCCGAGAGCTGCATCCTGATGTCAACAAAGCACCCGATGCGGAGGCGCGCTTTAAAGAAGTAAAAGAAGCGTACGATGTGTTATCCAACGCGGAGAAGCGTACGCAATACGACCAATTTGGTCATACAGATACGGATTATGGTGATTTTGACGGGGGTTCGGTCAACGATTTATTTGATATGTTTTTTAATGGCCGGAAAAGGAATAACCCCCGTGGTGCGCAACAAGGGGAAAACATCGAACAACGTGTCGTCATAGATTTTAAAGAAGCGTATACAGGTACACAGCGCGACGTGGAAGTGACGCGCGATGTGCCGTGTGACACCTGTGCGGGGACGGGTGCGAAGCCAGGAACGAAGCCAGAAAAGTGCAGTTCGTGTCACGGAACGGGGCAGACGGAAAACGTACAAAGTACGCCGTTTGGACGCGTCGCAATGCGGATGAAGTGTATGCAATGTAATGGAGCAGGAACGATCATTAAGCAACGGTGCAACGTATGCTGGGGCAAAGGTACGACGGAGAAAAAAAGTACGGTCCGCGTGCAAATTCCCGCAGGCATCGCATCCGATATGATGCTGCGCGTCGCTGGTGAGGGAATGCATGGTGTGCGGGGTGGACCACCTGGGGATTTGCTCGTCGCGGTGCACATTACTCCACACGAGTTTTTTGAACGCGAAGACCACCACATCCACTGCAAAGTCCCGCTGACGTTTTCCCAAGCAGCGCTCGGGGACGAGATTGAAGTCCCGACGCTCGAAGGGCGCGTGGCACTGACGATTCCTCCCGGGACGCAGACGGATGCCGTGTTTCGCTTGAAAGGTAAAGGCTTTCCGCAATTGTACAGAAATGGGCGCGTCGGTGCACGAGGCGATTTGCACGTCAAAGTGTTTGTCGTCACACCGACGAAGCTGACGCAAAAGCAAAAAGAGAGTATGCGCGTGTTTGCAGGAGAGCCCCCTTCTGAGCCGACTCGCTTTTTTGAACGCATGAAACGTGCGTTTATGGGGGATGGATGACGGCGTGGTGGCAACTGTCGGTCCATACGCGTTTTGAAGCGGTGGAGGCGATCGCACACTGGCTGTACGAGCGGGGTGTGCCCGGTGTCCACATAGAAGTGCATGAAGACACCGATTGTGGCGTGCATGCATATGGGCAATGGGCAGATGCACCACTCTCAGATGTCGCCCCCGGCGATGCGCGGGTGCACGCGTACGTGCCTGCGGACACCGCAATCGACGCATTTGCAGCAGACTTGCATGCGTTTGTGCATTCATGTGCGGACTTTGGGCTCGATGTCGGTGCAGTGGCGATTGCATCATCCTGCATCGACGAAGAAGATTGGGCACAAGCGTGGAAAGTGCACATACAGCCGTTGTGCGTGGGTACGACGATGCGCATACAGCCGACGTGGCTGCCGCTGGAAGAGACGACCCGACACGTCATTTGGATCGATCCGGGGATGGCGTTTGGCACAGGACACCACGTCTCGACAAGCCAGTGTTTGGAAGCGCTGGAGCGCATCGGCTGTTCTGGGTGCACAGTCGTCGATGTCGGCACGGGATCGGGCATTCTTGCGATCGCTGCGGCACGGCTCGGTGCTGCGCACGTGTGGGCACTCGACATCGATGCGCTTGCCGTACGCGTCGCGCAAGAAAACACCGCGTACAATGCTGTTGCAGACATCGTCACGGTATTGCACAGCGATATGCTGCACGCGTTGCCCGAGACGATCGTACCCGATGTCATTGTCTCCAACATTTTGGCCCAATGGCTTGCCCCGCTCGCGGACATCGCCGCGCGGCGATTGCCAGTTGGGGCGTATTGGGTCACTTCGGGCATCGTCAGTACGCACGAACATCTGGTCACTCAAGCGTGTGCGCTATCGTTTGACATTGTGCATCGGGCATACGAAGACGGGTGGGTCACCCATACGTGGAGACGGCGAGAGAGGGGATAGCCCGTGCAACGCTATTTTGTGCCATCGATTCAAGGCGCATCGGTCGATATCGTAGGAGACGACGCGCACCATATCGTGCGCGTCATGCGCATGCGCATCGGACAAGCGCTGATCGTTTGCGATGGGGCACAGGCGTGGGACGGTGTCATTGATCTGGTGGCTCAGTCGTTCGTGCGCGTACGTCTGTGTGGTGTGCGCACCGAGCATCCGGAGCCCCGTATTCCGTTGTGGGTCGCTCAAGCGTTGCCCAAAAGCGACAAGATGGACGTCGTCGTCCAAAAAGCGACGGAGCTCGGTGCGTGTGCGCTGTTCCCATTTGTCAGCGCACGGTCGATCGTACGCACAGGAGACGCGACTCGACATGAGCGATGGCAACGCATCGCCAAAGAAGCGTCCGAACAGTCTGGACGTCTGCGCATCCCCGTAGTGCATCGCATTCAATCGCTTGACGATGTGTGCGCACTGTTTGGACAGTGCGCGCGCGTCCTCTGGTGTACATTGGATGCATCCGAATCGGTGTTTCATGCGATGAACACAACAGTGCACGATGCGCCCATACTCGTCGTCGTCGGTCCAGAAGGGGGATTTGCTCCTGAGGAGACCGCACAAGCAGTCGATGCGGGGGCACTCCCCGTATCGCTTGGCCCCCGCGTATTGCGCGCAGAAACGGCCGCACTGATGGTGCTCAGTGCGTGGCACGCTATAGATGCGCTGCGCATGGATGAGGCGGATAGAGGGCGCAATGTTTGAGACGGGAGTGGTTTGTGGATTTTGTGCAACATGCATTCGTAAAATGAACATGTTGGCGATGTGTCGCTGCGTGATGCGCTGATTTTTTGCGGAGACGGGGGGCGATTGGGTATGTATTTTGGTCAGTGGAGATCAGTGCATAGAGGAAAACAACGCAGTCAGATTGCCTGCTATGCGTCCGATGTACGGAGATCTACGACCAAGAAACAGGAGGGTGCGCCATGGAGTTTTCGATTCAACCGTTGAAACAAGCGATCGCATCCCTGGAACGATCTATTCGATTTGCCCAAGCATGGGAAGAAACGCACGGTACAGCGTGCGATGGAGTAGAGACGATTCGTGCGGGAGTCATCCAAAATTTTGAATGTGTGTACGAA
>JAGWXQ010000119.1 GCA_018969805.1 Paenibacillaceae bacterium
GGTATTTGACGGAGCTTGCCAGTGCCGTGCCAACGACAGCGAATGCGTCGTATTATGCGCGAATCGTTCAAGAAAAAGCGTTGTTGCGTCGGCTCATTCGGACGGCGACCGAAATTGTGTCATCGGGTTATACGAGCAGCGAAGATGTCAAAACAATTATTGACGATGCGGAACGACGAATACTTGCAATATCTACGTTTGTGGGCAATGAAGGATTTGTGCCCATCCGTGACGTGCTCAAAGACGTGTTTGATCGCGTCGAAACAATGCATGAACAACAAGGAATGACAACGGGGATACGATCTGGATTTCCAGATTTGGACAAGATGACGTCGGGATTTCAGCGCAGCGACTTGATTATCGTGGCGGCAAGACCGTCCGTAGGGAAGACGGCGTTTGCGCTCAATATTGTCCAAAACGTCGCCGTGCGTGAAAAAAAGACGGTGGCGGTGTTTTCCTTGGAAATGGCGGCACTGCAGCTTGCCCAACGTATGGTGTGTGCGGAGGGACATATCGATGCACAAAGGCTGCGCACGGGGAGTTTGCATGCGGATGATTGGGAAAAGCTCGCAATTGCGATTGCGTCGTTGGCGGAATCGCATATATATATCGACGATTCTCCGGTTGTTACGGCAGCAGATATTCGTGCAAAAACGCGAAGGCTCCAAAAAGACAAAGGGCTCGATCTTATCGTGATTGATTACTTGCAGCTCATCGCGGGTCGCGGTCGATCGATCGACAATCGCCAGCAAGAAGTGTCGGACATTTCGCGCACCTTGAAGCAAATCGCGCGGGAATTAGAAGTGCCGGTCATCGCGTTGTCGCAGCTTAGTCGTGGAGTTGAGCAACGCCAAGACAAACGTCCGATGATGTCGGATTTGCGCGAGTCGGGTTCGATTGAGCAAGATGCGGATGTAGTCGCATTTTTGTACCGTGATGATTATTATAATCCTGAGTCAGAACGGAAAAATACGATTGACATCATCATTGCAAAACAGAGAAATGGGCCGATCGGAACAGTAGAGCTGGCGTTTTTAAAACAGTACAATAAATTTGTGTCGCTCGATAAGCGCCACAGCCAAAGTGCATAGCAGTGAGGAGGACATCTGCAATGACGACAGTCGTAGTCGTAGGTACGCAATGGGGAGATGAAGGAAAAGGGAAGGTGACCGATTATTTGGCATCTTCTGCGGATGTTGTGGCACGGTATCAAGGAGGCAACAACGCGGGCCACACGATTATGATCGAAAACAAAAAGTACGCCCTTACACTCATTCCATCCGGAATTTTTTCAGGGAACAAGACGTGTGTGATCGGAAACGGTGTGGTGGTCAATCCACAAGCGCTCGTCGATGAAATTGCGTATGTACAAAATAATGGTTTTTCGACAGAACATCTTGTGATTAGCGATCGTGCGCACGTCATTATGCCGTACCATATGTTGCTCGATGCGTGGCAAGAAGAGCAACGGGGCGATACAAAAATTGGCACGACGCGCAAAGGCATCGGGCCGGCGTATGTAGACAAGTTTGGACGAAGCGGCATTCGAATGTGTGATCTGGTAGACGAGAAAAATCTAGAACATACGATACGCTCAGTCGTACAAGAGAAAAATAAAACGTTCGTCGGTGGTTATGGAAGCGCACCGATACAACCCGAACCTTTGGTAGAACAATGTCGTGCGTGGGCAAAAATCTTGCGTCCGTATGTACGCGATGCCTCGGTCGTACTCAATGACGCGATCGACAATGGAGCGCACGTATTGTGTGAAGGGGCACAAGGGGTGATGCTCGATGTCGATCACGGGACGTATCCGTATGTGACATCGTCCAACCCGATCGCAGGGGGTGTCTGTACCGGCTTGGGCATTGGTCCGACGCGGATTGATCACGTCATCGGGGTCGCAAAAGCGTATACGACCCGTGTCGGCGACGGACCATTTCCTACGGAGCTCAACAATGAAATCGCGCACCAAATTCGAGAACGGGGCTTTGAATATGGCACCGTGACTGGGAGACCACGGCGCATCGGTTGGATCGATACTGTCGTACTGCGCCATGCGCGACGCGTGAGTGGGATTACTGGATTGTCCCTCAATTCACTTGATGTATTGAGCGGATTAGACGAGGTGCGCATTTGTACGCACTATGAATGCGATGGCGTACGCATTGCATCGTATCCTGCAAGGCAAGAAGACGTATACGCGTGCACGCCGGTATATGAGACGCTCCCGGGTTGGACGGAAGACATTACGGGTGTTCGTGCGTTCGACCAATTACCGCGGACGACGCAGCAATACGTCCATCGCGTATGTGCACTGAGCCATATCCCGCTGGCGATGTTTTCTGTTGGAAGAAATCGCGAACAAACCCACTTGGTGCAACAATTGTTTTCTGCGCGTCCAATCGGTACACACACGTCAGTAGGTTAAGTGGCGAAGGTATGTGCAACACCGCCCATGGATCTTTTCGTGGTATGTTCGGAAGTGCTTCCGACTATACTGGCACATGAAGATGATGCACATGGGGGCGATCGGATGCGGTGGAGACAAGTGCGGCGGGGCATGTGGTGGGGGATCGTGCTGTTTTGTGGGGTCATTTGGATTACGATTATCGCGATGGGGACGAGCGCAATGGCCATATTTGGGCTTGCGCAAACCGTGTTGCCGGAGCAACAGCGATTGACGTTGCCCATCATTCAAAAAGCGGTTTCAAACGCATTGAATGGACAATCCGAACAAGTTGTCGCTGCACCAGAAATAATGCCCGTTATGGTGTCTGAATCGGAGCAACCGATATTGAGCACCGAACAAATTGCATGGATCAAATCAGGGATTTCGTCAACGGAACAAAAACAACTGCTCGAAGTATTGCTCGGGAAGTTTTCGATGGAACAAGCAGTGCAATGGTCGCGTTTGTTTGAGCAAGGGCTAACATGGAGCGAGCTCGTTGCGTTAAGCGATCGGTTGCGCGCCGACTTGACGCAACAGCAGTACGAACACGTCATTCGGACGCTAAGTGCTGCGGCGATCCGCGCACAAAAAGTGCCGTAAACCGGACAACGGTGTTTGTAAAATATTTGTAAAAAGGGTTGCCAAAACTTTCCTTTATGTGGTATGGTAGGTGCACAACCACATAAGGGGGCACACGACATGAAGCCAATCATGCCGAAGCTCCCGAAGGAGCCACGGAAGAGAAGTAAGAGAAATAAAAAGAAACCGATCCAGTACAAAGCGTTGCCATACAGGGCATCGCGAAGTTCGTTCTCACGTGTACAGCACACACGGGATCAGATCGGAGAACATTGTGTGCGCATGGTGCGCACCGTTGCACGGCATCCGTTTGTGCTCAAAGTGCATACGTGCGTCCATACGCATTGGAAGTGGTGTGTGCAAGCACTGTGTATCGTCTTGATTGGTGGGACTGTCGTTGTGACGGGGCACGACCATGTATCGAAGCAGATGGCGCAAGCGTACACGGTCACGATCGCAGGGCAGACAATTGGCACGGTCAGTGCACCAGAAGTGCTTTCCGACATATTGGAAGGAGACAAGCCATCTGTTCTTGCGAAGCATCCGGAAGTGCGATGGAATGCTGTGCAAGAAGAAGTGCGGTTGACTCCGGAGTACGGATACGGTGTCCGTGCATCTGATGCGCAGACACGGCAAGCGGTACGGCAGTGGATTGCGTCCCGACAGATGGGTATAGAAATATTTGTACGAGGACAGCTTATTGCGACAGTCCGCGATGAAGTGACGGTAGACCGTGTACTGGAGCGCTTGAAAGACGATGAAGTGTCTGGAAAGCACCGCCGCAGTGTTGTCGCGCTTGCGTCCGCCCCCCAACAGACAAACGACAACGTCGTTGCACGAAGTGCCCCGAAGGCGATTCGTGTACGCATCACGGATGACATCGAATTGCGCAAGCGTGCGATGAATCCGGCATTATTTATGAATGAGCAGCAGGTCATTGAGACGCTTGCTGAAGGAAATGCGGAGCGCACGACGTACATCGTGCAAGAAGGTGACACGCCTATTGGCATTGCACAGAAGCAGGGAATTCCGCTCCAATTGCTGTATGAAAACAACGCACACATGACCGATTTGATTGAAAACGACTTAATTCGTATTGGCGATGTTCTTGATCTTACGTACCGGAAACCTATGGTATCGATTGAATCAGAAACGGAAGTGACGGAGACGATCGAGCTTAAGCATGAAGTGATGTACGAGGAAGATGCGACATTGAAGCGTGGGGAGACGCGGACCGTTCGCGAAGGGCGCGACGGATTGATGAAAGTGACGTATCGCTTAAAGAAGCTCGACGGGTATTTGTTTGACGAAGACATCGCAGCAGAAGACGTACTCATTGAACCGATTCCAGCAGTCATCAAGCGCGGGACGAAGCGCGTGCGTGGCGAAGGGACGGGAATGTTTCGATGGCCGGTAAGTGGAGGTTCGATTTCAAGTGGGTTTGGCAGACGGTGGGGACGGCAGCACAAAGGCATCGACATTACGTCGCCAAACAAAGCGATTCGTGCAGCAGACAATGGGCGGGTCATTTCGAAAGAGTGGCGGGATGACTATGGAAATGTCGTCATCATTGACCACGAAAACGGGTATAGGACGTTGTACGCACATTTGTCTAAAATATCGGTCGATGTCGGTGAAGTCGTTGAGCGAGGCGATCGTATTGGGACGATGGGCAGTACGGGCAGATCAACGGGTGTTCATTTGCATTTTGAAGTGATCGTACGTGGTGTAGAGCGCAACCCACTCAGTTATTTGCGGAAGTAGCAGCCAGCAGGCGAAAGCCTGCTGGTTTTGTGCGCCCAGCATGGGCGCGATCTATAGGGTTCAAGTCCCGAATGGTGAAGGCAGTAGTA
>JAGWXQ010000120.1 GCA_018969805.1 Paenibacillaceae bacterium
GCGCATCGAATTCATCGTACGCTGCACTCAGTGCTTTGATTTCGGTCGGACATACAAACGTAAAATCGAGCGGGTAAAAAAACAATACGAGCCACTTCCCCGCATAGTCGCTTAGGTGCACACGACCAAACGTTTGTCCATCTGCGCGTACGGCATCCATCACGAACGACGGTGCTTGCTTGCCTACTTGAGCGAGACCCATAACCAAACCCCTTTGCTTTTTTTTTGAGTATAGCATCATGATCGCCCATCGTCAATTGTGGACACCGAAAACACCCCCTACCGAAATCGGCAGGGGGTGCACTTATCGCATGATGTGGGGGATCATCGGGTTTGTGACAAACTGCGGTTGTTGGGACGGATGCACGCTGTCGTCGTGCAACGGACGATCATGGTCCGGCAAATGGCCGACGTAATGGGGCAAATGGTATTGTGACGGCTGGCTGACAAAATTTTGTGCTTGGGGATTGTAATACGACGGCACCGTCCCGATCGGCTGATACGGCCGTGCATACCCCCGGTATTGGGATGCGACAGGCCGCCCGACGACGTTTTGCTGGTGCGTGACGTACGGCGTACCATACGGCTGATTCATCATGCGCGGCTCCTCCTTATGTGCGTCGTGACATCTGCGCACCATGCGAGTATGCCCATACACACCGTACGCTATCCGTCAATCCGTGCCCCTAGTGCGCGCAAATGATCGAAAAACGTCGGATACGACTTTGCGACATGATGCGCATCACAAATCGTAATCGGGGCCCACGCACGCAAGCCGACGATCGTCAATGCCATAATGACGCGGTGGTCGTAGTGGGCATCGATGTGCACACCCCCTTCGACCCCTTCCGGTCGTCCATGCACGATGATCGACGACTCCGTCTCTTCTACGTGCGCACCCGCTTTGCGCAATTCACACAAAAAATCCGTAATGCGGTCGCATTCCTTGTATCGCAAATTTTGTACGTTATAAAAAACAGATGTGCCCTCTGCAAACACGGCTGCGGCGACGCATGCAAGAACTGCATCGGTGAACACATCGCCGTCTGCTTCCACCGCCTTCAGTGGTCCCCCACCACGCACGTGCAGCTGCTCATGTCCGTACGCATCATGCCCAAACGTCGCCTCAAGCCCCATCGTGCGCAAGATGTCCACCGCCTTGCGCTCGCCTTGCTTGCTGTGCGCGCGGACGTAGCGTATCGCCACATCCGATGTCGTCACCGCGCACGCAGCCATGATCGCTGCCGAACCCGGGTAGTCGCCTTGAACGACGTACCGCCTTGGAACATACTGCTGTCTTCCAGGAACCACAAAACGCAATAAATCGTCAGAGGCATCGACCACAATACCGGCTTCTTGCAATACTTCGATCGTCTGCAACACCGCAGGCTTTGATTTGAGCCCATCACGGACGGTAATGACGCTGTCTTCTTCAAGCAACGGTGTCAAAAACAACAACGCACTTAAAAATTGGGAAGAAACATTTCCTGAAATACAGATGTCCCCCCCTCGCGGAGCACCCCCATATACCGTGATCGGAAGTTTGCCCTCATTGTCCACAATGCGCACATGCATCGTGCGCAACGCAGCAAGCAAATCGTCATGCGGTCGCTTTCCAAGCGAATGCGGGTACGTATTGACAAACGTTGTTTGTGGAAGAAGTGCCGCAACCGCCAACAAAAACCGCAACACCGCACCCGCATTGCCGACATTGAGCTCAAGGCAAGGAGATGGCGTGCGTCCAAACCCGGTCAACACCATCGTCTGTCCCGTCTCGGAAATGCGCGCACCAAGCAATGCGAGGCAGTCGCGCATCGCCTGACTGTCTTGGCTGTGCGCGGGACGCTCGATATGGCTCGTGCCCGATGCGAGTGCTGCAGCAAGCAAATAACGCGTCGTATAGTTTTTGGATGGCAGGGCATCGATCGTCCCTTTGAGCTGTTGTGTGCGGTGTATGAGCATACATCGCCCTCCTTATGGTGTATCGTGCGCATATGCCCGAGCGATCGCCTCCACCACTTCTTCCACTGTGCACCGCGACGTATGTACGGTCATGTGCGCACACGCATACGCCTCTTTGCGCGATGCCAGCAGTGCGCGGACGTGCGCACCGCTTTGCGCAAGTGGCCGGGTGTCGTCTTTGCGCACACGGGCAACAATATCCGCTTCATGTGCCACCAGCCCGACGACAAACGCATGCGTGCACAAAGCGATGCGGTTTGCCTCCCGTACAGGGAGCCCCCCACCCGTGGCGATCACGTGCGGGGGCAAAGCCAAAATGTGCGCGAGTGCTTCGCTTTCCGCTTCGCGAAACGCCTCCTCACCGCGCTGCGCAAACCACTCCCCAATCGTCAACCGGCTGTGCGCCACAATGTACGCGTCCGTGTCTACGACAGGCATCGCCAATTTTTCCCCAAGCGCACGCCCCAACGTCGTCTTGCCCGTACCCATAAATCCAATGAGCGCAAGATGCATCGATCACGTCCACTCATGGTGAAATGAGCCCGGTCGGTCTATGCGCTCAAACGTATGCGCCCCGAAAAAGTCCCGTTGCGCTTGCAACACATTTGCAGGCAAACGCGTCGAACGGTACGCATCGTAGTACGCAAGCGACGCACTGAGCGCAGGCAACGGAATGCCATGCTGCACGCCAAGCGAGACGACTGCACGCCATGACGATTGGTACGACGCACACGCATCGCGAAACTGATCATGGAGCAAAAGGTTTGTCAACTGCGGATGCGCTTCAAACGCTTGGGCGATGTCGCGCAAAAACCTTGCGCGAATAATGCACCCTCCACGAAACAGCTTTGCAATCGCAACAAACGGCAAATCCCACCCAAACGATTGCGCCGCAACGCGCAGCTGTGCAAACCCTTGCGCATAGGAACATATTTTGGAGACGTACAACGCTTGACGCAACTGCTCAATCCACCCATCCCGTGCACTGCGATCGATCGGCGGGACACGAGGACCCTCCAGCACTTTGCCCGCGGCGTGCCGCTCATCGTACTGCGCCGAAAGCATCCGCGCAAACACCGAGGACGTAATGATGCTCAGTGGCATCCCGAGCTCAAGCGCATGGACACTCGTCCACACACCCGTCCCTTTTTGCCCTGCGCGGTCCAAAATGACATCAACGAGAGGCACACCCGTATGTGGATCGACCGCCCGCATGATGCGCGCCGTAATTTCGATCAGATAGCTGTCGAGCTCCCCTTCATTCCACGCGGAAAACACGTCCCCGATGTCCGACGCCCCCAATCCGAGCACGTCGCGCATGAGGTGGTACACTTCACATATGAGCTGCATATCGCCGTACTCAATGCCGTTGTGCACCATCTTCACATAGTGGCCCGCACCGTCTGGTCCGATGTATGCACAGCACGGCTCCCCATCGACGTGTGCTGCGATCGTCTCAAATATCGGCGCAATGACATCGTACGCTTCCCGAGACCCACCAGGCATGAGCGCTGGCCCACGCAACGCCCCTTCTTCCCCCCCAGACACCCCGCACCCGACAAAACGAATGCCGCGCGCAGCACACTCCGTACTGCGCCGAAGCGTGTCCGAAAAATGGGCATTGCCCCCGTCGATGACGATGTCCCCTTCTTCAAGGTACGGCAACAGCTGTGCGATCGTCTCGTCGGTCGCCGCCCCGGCTTTCACCATGATCATGATCGCCCGCGGACGGGAAAGCGACGCGACAAAAGACCGCACACATTCCACGCCCACCACGTAGGGACGCACCTGCTCATCCAATGCGATGTCCGACAAAAACGATTGCGTCTTCTCATATGAACGGTTGTATACACAAATCGGTATTTTTTTTCCTGCAATGTTGCGCGCCAAATTTTTCCCCATGACCGCAAGCCCGATCATGCCCATGACACTGTGTGCCATATGCTGTCCACTTCCCTCAGTGTATTTGTTTGCAGTATACTGCATCCGCACATCGTGTGCAAGTGCAACGGCACTATATTTCCAAGACGAGCCCTTCCTGGCGCAATGCAGCAAGCTTTATCTTGGCACTCCGCATGCCGTCTTCGTCCGATGCCTGCATCGCTGCAAACAGCGCATCGAGCTGCGCATCGACTTCGGTATGCCATGCAGCAATGCGACGCTCCGCGCGGTCACAATAAAACGCGTGCCCGATCGACATCGGTGCATGGACGTGCTCGATCACTTCCGTCTTTGATCCGACCATTTCTACCGAACGAATCACTTCTCCAAACATAATGTTTTGAATGACGACGCATTTGTCCCGCGTACGCTTCACGACGGCGTGCCCGCGCGTCGTTCCGATCATCTTCTCCATCAGACATGCGAGCTTCTCGTCTGTAAACGTGTAGTTCCCTACAAGCTTAAATCGATCGCCGATGCGATAAAACTTCAGCTTGATCATCTTCACCCCGACGCGCACCGATGCCACAAGCTGCGTCTCACTTTCTGACCAGTACATCGCATACCCCTCTTGAATAAACGACTTGATAAACGTATGGATCGTACGGCGATCAAAGCGCAAATCGACGTTACAATATTCGATTCCCTCATTTTTGCTCACAACTACCCCCCTCCTTTTTTTAAGGAACATGAGAAAAGAAAAATTGTGCAGTTCTCGTTTGTACCAAAATTATATCACGAAACTGTGGAAACTGCAACACTTTTTTTCCAGATTTTAAAAGTTCACCCGAAATGGATTTTTATAATTCAAAGACGTTGATTGACAAAAAATAAGGAAATTGTACTACGCGACTTTTTTTTCAAAAAGAGGTGTATTGCAATACAAATACGGTTACAATACAATTTGAACGCACAAGGCAAGCAAGGTTTTTCATGGATGTTTTATTTGAATACACCAACAAAAACAAACGTGACCCGCA
>JAGWXQ010000121.1 GCA_018969805.1 Paenibacillaceae bacterium
TTGCACAGCGATTGCCCCCCACATCGAGTCAACGGTTTGAAAAAACGTTTCGTATATCCCAGTTTGTTTTTGATCGCGACGTACGCAGCCAGCGTTCATCGGAGGCGGTGCGTACCGTGACCATCGTCATGACACCGCCCGAAAGTGCGTGCACGCCTCCCCCGCAGGTGATTAGCCCCAATACCCATTGGCCGACCGACTGGTACGATGTCGTACCGATGCGCGTCACGGACGAAGCACCGTCGTACATCCCGTCATGCACGTCTGCACCTTCTTATACTTCATTTACAAAATCGGTGTTTGTAGACGACGTCCCGATCGATGCACAAGCATTTTTTTCGCACCGCTATGTGTTTGGTGCGTCTGCTGTCGGTGTGCGGCGCGTACGTGTCGTATGGACGGCACCGGACGGCACACAATCGTCAATCGTGCGCCACGTCCACATTCATAGCACACAGCCCCGCGTACACATCGACGTCACTGGTTTGTACAAAGCACAGCGACGGATGGAAGCGCGCATTGTTCAATCCGCCGCAAACGATCCATGGGTAGAAGAACGCGCCCCATTGCGCATCAAATCGTTCGTTATTTCAGGGGACGCTGCCGTACAATGCGAGACGTGCGAAGGAAGTGCAAAAGTATTTGCGCACAAGCGTGCTGGTACGTATGCATTCCACATCCAGGCAACGCGCACGATCACAGATGCTTTTGGAAACACGATTTCCGTCGATGCGCCTCTGCTCGTTGTGCCCTATACGATTACCCCCGATCATCCTCCCGCAATCATCGCGCACGCGCTCGGCAAACAAATCAGCCGCAAAGACCCGCTCGACATGGTGTATGACATTCAAAGTACCGACGGAGATGACATATCTACAAAAACGATGCGCATTTACTATGACGCAGACAATGACGGTACGTGCGAAACGTTGGTGAGCGAGCATTTTGGCGAGCCACTGTCGTTGCCCACATTTCGACACGTCGGTCAATACGCCTACGTCGTACACGCGCAAGAGCGAACCACGCAGCCGGTGCTGTCGTCGTATGTTCCGGCGACGGATGGAGCGACCGCAACGTTTACCGGATATTTTGTCGTCGATAATTATGAACCCTCAAGCGCGCTGTACGTCGATGTCCCTCAACCTCCCCCACTCATTGATGTGCTGTATATTTTGGATGAATCGCTCGACGATGCACGCGCATCCGCAGTACGCGATGCAAAAGTATCGATCACAAACGCATACACGTCGGCACACATGCGCGCGACCGTCGGAATATGGGACATGCGCACGTATGCGTACACCCAGAGCGCAAGCGAGACCGTGGCGACCGGTGACCAATATCCGGCTGCTACACGGCCGTATTGTGCCAATGGATACTGCGGTACGTTGTCGCTGACATCCGTATCGAATACACCGTACTCAGAAGACCGTGGAGGGTTTGTGACGGTCACAGATGCGATCACCGCATCGCAGACGTGTACGCATACGATTACCGGATATTACAACCGCAGTGGCTATTGGCAACTCGTGACCGATTCTGGAGACTGCCCACAAAGCATGCCGTATGACGATGGAACATACAAAGGTACGTTGCCCCGTGTCAGCACGACAGGGACGTCGTGCCCGTTCGTAGGACGACCCAACGCTACATGTACTGCGCGATTTGTCGCGACATATACAGGTCCAGTTTACTGGTCGCGCCTAGTGTGGCAGCCGCAGTGGGTGACGATCAATCGCTACGTCGGCACGTACTCGGGCACGATTACAAAAAGCGTGCGTCAGCAGTTGGATGCATCCTTTTTTCAAGCGCACAGTACAAAAACATTTGTGTACATTACAGATCAGCGCATTTCTTCCCCAACCGAACTCGAACAACTGCGCACCGCACACAACACCGCGCAATGGGTGCTCGTATCTGGGGCTGCACCTCAAGCTTCATTTCGCCACGATGCGTACGTCGCGTTGACAAACCCAATCGAACCTGCGCTTGCAACAGTGATCTCGACCGTCCAGCGAAACAACCCGGCAGTGCCGGTTATTGTTCGGCTGCCGGGCGAGACGATTGCGACGCGTACGGCGACATTTGATGCAGAAAAAGACCCGCTCATTGAAGACGAAATGTGGATTACACAAGATGCCACGTATTTTGATTATGGACAAGGATTTGACACCTATGCAGGAGAAGTGCTCTCTCAAAACAAACGCGACGAGCGCTGGTTTCCTTATGTCGATACACTTTCGTTTCAAAAAGTTGGCAAATACACGATTTATCGCCGTGTGCGCGATCAACCCCATCCAGATGCCCGCTTCTCGGCATACCGCTATCGTTCCAATGACTCCGCGATCGAAGTCGTCGTCCACCGCAAACCGATCGCAGACGTCGATTTGTCATGGACATACGATGCACCCAGTGGCACGTATACGACGACGTGGAACGACACGTCCTACGACTGGGACCATCGCGTGTCCCGATCCGATCGCGGTATTCGCGCGCGCGCCTTGACGCTGTACGAAGAAGCGACTGCGATGATGCGGACATCGATCCCGTCATCGCTCGCCCCCGGACGATATACGCTGACGTATATGGCGCAAGACATCGAAGGCGCGTGGTCCGATCCACTCGTCCGCACGATCGACTTGCCGGTATCGCCACCGATGCAGTTGTTTGCTGCCGCCTACGCAGACGATAGCGCTTTTTCTCTCAACAACATCGCAGCTGGAGAAACGATTTCGTTCGCGCCACGTACAAAATACCCGTACAAAACCCACGTAGAATTTTGGCGGGACGGGGCGTTTGTGCAGCGGCTTCTGACTCCCGTAGGAGAACACTTGGGAGAAAAAACATGGTCTCCATTCGTATGGAACATCCCAAATACGACCCCTGATGGCACGTACAATGTCGTACTCCATGCCCACGGCACCGATCGCACCGAACAGACGATCACCCAAAGTGCCTCGCAGCCATTTTCTGTCCGCGTGAACACCCCGATTCAATTGAACAGCCGGATCACGACCGCAGACGACGGCGACGTGCGCACGATGCGCGAACGCAAAACCTACGACCTTGTCGCAACGACGACCGAATACGCCCAGTTTGTCGTCGTCACCGCATTTGCCCAAACACCGTATGAGCAAATTATTGCCTTGCGGGGCACTCCAATCAGTACTTCGGGTACGGGGCAAACACGATGGACTGCTCCCTTAACGCTGTCTGCTGCAGTCCCCGATGGAACGTATACGTTCCGTTGGCTCTCCCAAACAGCAAACAACAACGTCGAACACCAGCACATGAACGTCATTGTACAAACGACGAGCCCGCCCACCGCACAGTTTACGTACACGCCACACCCACCGACGGAAGGCGACACACTGACGCTGACGGACCGTTCTACAGACACCGATGGCGCCATCGCGTCACGCATTTGGACGATTAGCTCCCCCACCGCCACGACGACCGCCACGACACCAACCGTTACGCTTTCCCCTTTGCAAGCGGGCACTTTGACCGTAACTTTGCACGTCGTCGATACGAGCGGTTTGCGTGCAGAGACGACCCAGTCGATCGTCGTCAGCAACTTGTCGCTGCACGCATTCGTCGAACACACCGCATCGTGGGAAGCAATCCGCACACGCTGGAACACGGTATTCCCCTCCAAACCCCGGGATGCGTCTACGTTTTGGTCTGGTGAAGCGTTGTCCTTGCGCGCCATCGCCTCACAAGCAAACGGGGTGGTCCCACAATCCGTGACCGCAACCTTGTTGTCGCAGCCGACATCGCTATCGACGAATGACCGCGCGACGTATACGTCAACTATCGTTCGCGCACTGCCCGATGGTCCCTATACGATACACTTTGTCGCGGTATGGAGCAACGGCCACACCGAGACTGCATCCGTACCTTTTGCCATTCGCGGTTCGATGTACGACGTATTGCGCTGGCACCGCAGACTATGACGGGAGCACCGTCGTCAGCACACGCATCGCATTGTGTGCCATGAGCTTGTCGATCAGTGACGACGCCATCCCCAAGCTGTGCAACCGCTCGCACAACAACGGTATTCCCGACACATCGCCAAACTCGGTGCCGTTGTCAATCCCGTCGAAATCACTACCGATAGCGATCGATTCACTGCCCCCGACGTGCACGACGTGCCAGACGTGGCGCATCCAATCCACAATCGACCACGATCGATGTGCATGCGTAAACGGTGCACAAAACGTCAATCCAATAACACCCCCACGCTGTGCTATAGCCCGAATGACCGCATCCGACACGTTGCGCGGATGCGCTGTCACCGCGTACGCATTCGTGTGCGATGCGACGATCGGAGCGGTCGTGCGTGCAAGCACATCCCATATTCCTTGCTCAGACAAATGTGCGACATCGATCAACACCCGCTGTGCTTCCAGCTGATCGACAAACGACATCCCTTTTTTCGTCAAGCCCATCTGCGGCATTGTGCACGGATGCCCAAGCACGTTTGGCGTATTCCACGTCAGTGACACCATACGGACACCCGCATCGACGAGCGAACACACGTCGTCCACATACGCCCCCGCGCCTTCGACCGCAAGCAACATGCCGATTCCATCGGTTCGCACGTCCCGCGCACGACGCACGATGGAGGGTCCATACCGCGATTGCACCTCGCCCAATACGTCCCATATGTGTTCGTGCTCGGCTTCTTCAAAAAAAAGTGCGCACGTCTGAATGCACGGGCGCACACATTGCAACTTCTCCATATCTACAGAAAAAGGATTGCGCATAAACGAACACGCATTTGCCACAGCGCGCCATTGCCACACTTTCTTCAACGTATCACAATGCAGATCA
>JAGWXQ010000122.1 GCA_018969805.1 Paenibacillaceae bacterium
CTCATCCGTATTGCAATACATCGATCCGTTTCACAAAAACGACTTATGCTTTTTCACAAAAAAGTCCTCTACGTCTATGTGTTTAATAGGAGATTTGTATTAGTATGCACGTGCAAAAATGACCGTATGCACAGACGGTGCCCCGCATACGAGACACGTCTTTGGTGCATCCATATGGCGATGGGGGATATTGCGGCTCGTCGCACCGGTGCGCGTTTTCACCGTCGATTCGCACGCGCGGCTGCCACACCATCCTGCAACCGCAAAGCCCCGCGGTTTTTCCTCTTTCGCCCACGCATCCAGCGTTTCGATCGTTTTCGTGTTGTCGTGCATGCGCTGGGCAGCGCGCGCACGCAGCTGCCGCAGTTCGGACGCAAGCATCTGTGTGACGTGCTCTGCCAGACCGTCGCGGGACACGATGCGTTTTTCCCCAGTGATGCGGGAAACGAGCACCGCTTGCTGCGCCTGCACGTCGCGTGGCCCTATTTCAATCCGAATTGGCACGCCGCGCAATTCATAGTGACAAAACTTCCATCCTGGAGAAACGTCTGTACGGTCGTCGATGCGCACGCGAATAAGGGCGTTCGTACACGCTTCGTATGCGCGCATCGCTTCGTCATGCACGATCGCGCGCTGGGAAGCGGGACCGATCGGGACAATGACCGCTTGCGTCGGCGCAAGCAACGGGGGCAATACGAGCCCGCGATCGTCACTGTGCACCATAATCATCGCACCGATCAATCGCGTCGATACGCCCCACGACGTCGTATGGACGTACTGCATCGTATTGTTGCGGTCAGAGTACATAATCTCAAACGCCTTCGCAAAATTTGTGCCCATATAGTGCGACGTCCCCGCCTGCACTGCACGTCCGTCTTGCATCATGGCTTCGATGGAGTACGTATCGACCGCACCAGCAAACTTCTCGCTCTCCGTCTTTTGCCCGGCGATCGTCGGTATTGCCAAATGTTCCTCTACAAATGAGGCGTACAACGCAAGCATACGCTCGGTTTCTTCGCGCGCATCGTGTTCATTCTCGTGCGCCGTATGCCCCTCTTGCCACAAAAACTCGCTCGTGCGCAAAAACGGCAACGTCCTTTTTTCCCATCGGACGACGTTTGCCCACTGGTTGATCAGCAGCGGCAAGTCGCGATGCGACGTAATCCATCGCGCAAACATATGTCCGATCATCGTCTCCGAAGTCGGCCGCACGGCCAGACGCTCCTCGAGCCGTTCTCCCCCTGCTTCGGTAACCCACGGCAGTTCTGGATCAAACCCTTCTACGTGCGCTTTTTCTTTATGAAAAAACCGCTCCGGAATAAACAGCGGAAAATATGCGTTGCGATGCCCTGTTTTTTTTAGCAACGCATCGAGTGTTTGTTGGATGTATTCCCAAATGGCGTACCCGTCCGGCTTAAAAACGATGCACCCTTTGACCGGTGCATAGTCCATCAAGTCCGCACGGGCGATGACATCCAGATACCACCGCGAAAAATCTTCGTTTCGCGGTGTAATCGTTCGATGTTCTTCTGTATGGTTTTGCATACACTTCCCCTTTTCGTTATGAAAACAGTCGAGCAATGTCATTGATCGTCACGACGACCATCAGCATCATAAGTAACGCAAATCCAGAAAAATGAATCGCATTTTCCCATCGCGGTGGAATCGGACGACGCGAAACGAGCTCTACTGCCAAAAACAGCAACCGACTGCCGTCCAATGACGGAATCGGGAGCAAATTCAAAATGGCCAAATACAAATTGAGCACCGCTGCCCACCATACGTACGTCACCCAATCACTGCTCGCGATGCGCACCGTCATCTCGGCTGTACGCACAGGACCCCCGATGTCGTCCCAGCGCAGCTGCCCAAGTACGAGCTTCTGAAACCCCGTCGCGATCAGCTGTGCCGCGTCTCCAAACGATTGGATGCCCCGCTCAAACGCCTCGCCTCCGGTCGCTTCGCGCGTCTGAATGTCCATCACGATGCCTACCCGCACCTGTGCATCGACGACGCGGGGTGTCACGGTCACATTGCGCAATGTGCCAGCGCGTTCGATGCGCCACGCGGTCGGTGTATCGACAGACGACCCAATGATGCTCTGGATGCGTTTTGGGTCTGCACCGATCGTTTGGTCGTTGATGGAGACGATGCGGTCACCCACTTGCAGTCCCGCACGCTCCGCCGGACTTCCGGGCATCGTCTTTTGGATGCGCACAAATTCGGGTACGCCACTGCCGTACGCAAACACAAAAAAAAGCCCGAGTGACAACACAATATTCATTAAAGGACCGGCGAAAATGATCGCAGCCCGCCATGACACACTGCGCGTCGCATACTGCCGATCCGGGGGATCGGTGCTGTCGCCGTCTTCCCCAGCCATGCGCACAAATCCCCCAAGAGGCAACAACCGAAACGTAAACGTCGTTTCACCCTTTTGCACGCCAAACACCTTTGGACCAAAGCCAATCGCAAACTCTTTGACCCACACTCCCGCCCTCCGCGCAACGGCAAAATGGCCCCACTCATGAATCGCCACAAGGACAACAAACAACAACACCGTCAACACGATACCCATGAATGTAAATGTGTCCGGAGCTTGCATGTGCACGCCACATCCTCTCAAAAAAGGATCAGTACGTCTTTACACGTGCACGTACGTGCTGTCGTGTCCACGATTCTACTTCGTCGATGTCTTCCCACGTCGGGTCCTCCACCGAATCGTGTACTTCGAGTGCATCGTATACGAGCGACTCAATGCGGTCAAAAGGAATCGCGCCCTCAAAAAACAACTGCCCAGCCACTTCATTGGCAACCGAGTACACCGTTGGCATCGTCCCCCTCGCCATACCTGCGTTGCGCGCATATGCGACCATCGGATACCGCTCCGTACACAACGGTGAAAACGTCAAAGACCCCAATTCCGCAATGGAAAGTGCTTGATTACGAGAAGGAATGCAATGCGGATACGTCAACGCAAATTGGATCGGAATGCGCATATCGGGTGCCGCCATATGCGCTACGACCGTACGATCGACTAGCGTCACAAGCGCATGAACGATCGATTGTGGATGCAAGACGACGTGGATGTCTTCATATTTTAATCGGAACAAATGATGCGCTTCAATAATTTCCATCCCTTTGTTTGCCATCGTCGCACTATCGAGCGTCACTTTTCGTCCCATATTCCACGTCGGGTGTTTGAGTACATCGTCTACACGTACGTGTGCCAAAGCCGCACGATCGGTCACGTGCCGCAATGCCCCGCCTGAGGCGGTCAGCGTGATGTGCGCCATCTTGTCACGTGTAAGCCCCATCACCAGCTGCGCAAGCGATGCATGCTCACTGTCAATCGGCACGATGCGCGCTTTTTGCCGAGACAAACGCATCATCAAGTCGCCTGCCATGACCAACGACTCTTTGTTTGCCAACGCCACAGGGACTGATCGCTCAAGTGCCCAACGCGTCGCTTTCCATCCCACCGATCCCGGTAGCGCATTGACGACGAGATCAAGGTTTGGATCTGAGCACAGTGATCTAAAGCCCCCCTGCCCGACTTCTACACGCACCCATCTCCCTACTTCATTACGCACGCGCTCCGCAGCTTGTTCCGATGTGACAATGACCCAATATGGACGGAATATGAGCGCTTGGCGAATGAGCCCATCTACATCCGAATCCGCAGCAAGCGCACAGACACGAAGCTCTTCTGTATGCTCCTTAATGACCTCGATCGTCTGCTTCCCGATCGAACCCGTGCTCCCCAATATCGCAATATTTTTCATTCGCGCGCTCCTTATGCCCGTCGCTGATCACACCACACGATCGATCAAAACCACCAACCAAACAAATGCACAAACGGAAACACAATCATCCAACTGTCTGTTCGATCCAATACGCCTCCATGTCCTGGAAAAAGCGCCCCCGTATCTTTAATGTGTCGAATTCTTTTGTACGCCGACTGAATGAAGTCACCCATTTGCCCGACGACCGCAATCGTAATGCCCAAACTGACCGCTTGCCACCACATGAATTTTGGATAAAACCCCACAAAAAGCAGTGCCACGACAACCGATGCCACACACCCCCCGATTGCCCCCTCGACCGTTTTGTTTGGCGATATGGACGGCCACAGCAACGTGCGGCCAAAAAAACGACCAGCAAAATACGCACCTGTATCGGTCATCCATATGCACCCAAACAACAACAACGTCCAGTACATGCCGTCAGGCATGAGCCGCGTCACCGTCATAAAATGAAATCCAACACCAATGTACACGACACCGATAAACGGCAACGCAATGCGGTCCAAATGCGTCTTATTTTTGGTCATTACGGTAAACACCATAAACAAAAACATCACGAGCCATACAAACGATAGCTGGGAAAACGGCTGGGTTCGCAAAATTTCCCATGGAAACACGAGCGCAAACACACCAAAAAACCCACACAACACGGTCGGTTCGCGCCACGTTAATGCATTGAGCCGCGCAAACTCATAAAATGCCAATAAGGCGAGCGCAATCATCAGCGAAACGTATGGGATACTGCCATACACAATCGCTGCAATGCACAACACCGCCAAGCATGCGCCCGTAATGATGCGCTTGCGCACGTGTTTCACCGCCCTTACAAAAAATGCTCTGGACTTCGATCAATCGATGCGTATGCGCCGGTTAGGGAACGACTGACCCATATCGACGCTGCCGCATTTGGTACGAAGAAACGGCCTGATGCAAATCGTCCGGCGAGAAATCGGGCCAATACACGTCCGTAAACCACAGCTCCGCATACGCGGATTGCCATAGCATAAAATTGC
>JAGWXQ010000123.1 GCA_018969805.1 Paenibacillaceae bacterium
CACAGCACAAAGGATATGCGACGGCTTTGCATCGTGCGCGCTTGCGTGTATTAGGACCGTCTCCGATTCATCGTCGTACGTTTTTGAAGCGATTGCTCGACATTGCCGTGCACGATGGATGAGGAGATCGTGCGCAACCGCGATCGTAAAAAGGAGGGGATGCAGATGCGCATCGAACAGAGCGGACGATTTGGACACACGTTGCCCATCGTGCACAATGTCGTGCAGCGCGACGAGCATCAGGCGCATGATGCGCATGCACTCCCCCGTATCGCACCGATCCCAGACGCTCCAGCTGCGATTGTGGCGCATAAGCAGTTGCCCAATACGGCTGTCGTCGCATCCGCACTTGGTGCGGCACCTCCGTCACTGTCTGCATTGTCCGATGTGCTGGAACAGCACGTCGCTGCGCATCCCGCTTTGGGCGATGCGATCGACATTGTGAACAAAATACGTATGACAACCGATGTCGCGCAGCTGTTGTCTTTGCTCGGTGTGCATACCGAACGGGACTGGGCACAGCAAGATGAGGCGCGTCTCCCGCTCCAAACGCTCAAAACACAGCTGTGCATGGCACAGCAGTGCGTTCCAGGAGATGCCGCCATCGCGCACGCATTGGAGTTCATTCGAGGCGTGCAGCTCATGATGATGCCCGATGGGGCAAACGCATTTTGTGCCCAACTTGCTTTGCCAATGAGGGACACGTACGCCACGGTGCACATGCACTTGCCTTATGAAGAGACGAAAAAACGGGGACGCGAAGACGACGGTGTCGTCACGATCCGTGTACAGCTTGCCCATTTGGGGGACGTGGCAGTGCGCATCGCCGTGTACGATCAGTACGTGACGGTGTCCACGCAATGTGATGCGTTGTTGCCCTCGTTTGCATCGCTCAAAGAGCAGCTCGCACCGATGGGCTATACCGTCTGTGTGCGTGCGCGTCCGGTGCACGAACATGTGCTGTACGCGCAGAAGGACGTGCGCGTATGAAGCCGCCAAGACGCAAAGCCGTCGCGATGGGATACGATGCGCAGCGCCACGCGGCACCGATCGTACACGCCCGTGGATCGGGTTTGGTCGCCGATCGGATCATTGCGCTTGCGCAGCAGCACGGCGTACCCGTGTATGAAGACAAAGCACTTGTGGAGCTATTGGCGCAGCTCGATGTGCATGAGACGATACCACCAGCGTGGTATGCGATTATGGCAGAAGTGCTTGCACGCGTGTATGAAGCCGAACACACTTTGTCGCGAAAGGGACGTGCACCATGACACAACGACAGCTGGGCACGCTTGGAGAGCAAAAAGCCGTCCAACATTTGCGCGCGAGCGGGTATACCGTCTGTGCGACCAATTGGCGGTGTGCCCGAGGAGAAATCGATGTCGTCGCGATGATCGACGATGTGCTCGTCATCGTGGAAGTGCGGACGCGGTCGATGCCTTTGCGCTTTGGCACACCAGAACAATCGATGACCGCGAAAAAAATACGTACGTTGCGGATGTTGGCATCGCACTACCTTTGCGAAACATGTCGCTTCGACGATGAACTGCCGTTTGTTCGTTTTGACTGTATTGCAATCGTAGTCGAGCGCGACTGTTCGGTCGTACAATTGCAACACATGCAAAACATCGCATAGGATGCAAGAACGGGTGTAAAGGAGCACACAATGAAATTTGCAGTGCTGGATTTTGAAACGACGGGCGATCAGCCTGCGCAGGAAGCGATCATACACGTCGGGATTGTCGTGTGTGAGGGACATCCATTGCGCATCGTTGGGTCGTATCGTTCGTTTGTGTATACAGAGCGTGAGATTCCCCCTTTTATTACGTCACTGACGGGCATTGATGCCCACACGCTGATCGGGGCACCGACGATCGATGCCGTCATTGCGCACATGCTCCCGATGCTCGATGGGGCGATGCTTGTAGGACACTCTGTGGCGTTTGATCTTGGGTTTTTGCAGCATGCGCTCGTTCAGTGTGGGTATGCGCCGTTTTCGGGACTGAGCATCGACACGGTCGAATGGCTCAAAATGGTGTTCCCGTCGTTGTTGAGTTACCAGCTGTCGGCGGTCGCGCAGGCGCTCGGTATCGTCCATGAGCGTCCGCATCAGGCAGACAGCGATGCGTGGGTGACGGCGTGTGCGTGGATGGCGTGTATTCGCAAATTGCGCGTCGTTCCTGATGTGACGATGCAGCGCATGATGCACATGCTGCAGCAGGACGTGTACCAAAGTGTGCTTGAGGAAATCAGTCAGGGGACGCTCACGGTCGATGAACACGATTTGTGTGCAACGCACGTCGAGGCGTTTGGTCCTTTGCCGCAGTGGGAGCCGCTGTATGTGCCGAAAGTGCACGTGCATCGCGGTTTTGCGTTGGGCATCGGGGAGTGGCACAATACGAAGGCAGACGTACAGCCTCCACAGCAGCATGCGTTCGAAGAAGTACGTGCACAGTGTGAAGAAGCGTTTCGGACGCGCATCCCAAATTATGAGATGCGACAGGCGCAAACGACGCTTATGGAGCGCGTCAGCAATGCGTTACACGAAGGACACCACGTGATTGTCGAAGCCCCGACGGGGACGGGAAAGTCGCTCGGGTATTTGTTGCCCGCAGCGCATTTTGCGCATGCCAAAAATGAAAAAGTGATCGTGAGCACGCATACGATTTCGCTGCAAGAGCAGCTGCGGGAAAAAGAGTTGCCCTTGTTGCAGTCTGTGTTGCCGATGGGTGTCGCTGTGCTCAAGGGCAGAAGCCAATATATTTGTTTGCGCAAATGGGAAGATGCTGTGGAAACGGCAGTGCATACGGTCGAAGAGCGGCTGTCGATGGCGCAAATGCTCGTGTGGCTTGGAGAAACAAAGCGGGGCGATCGCGAAGAAGTCAATATGACGCAGACAGGGCAGGCGACGTGGAATGCGATCTCGTCCGATGCGGAGTCGTGCCTCAATCGCGCCTGTCCTTGGTTTCGATCGTGTTTTTACCATCGGGCGCGTCATGAGGCGACTGAAGCGCACATCGTCGTGACGAACCATGCGTTGTTGTTTTCCGATGCGATTTCAGAACACCGCGTCTTACCTGCGTATCAGTACTTGGTCATCGACGAAGCGCACCATCTCGATGATGTCGGGCGGACGCATCTCGGGCACGTCGTAGCCCAAGCACCGCTCGTCTCCCGAATGCATCGGCTGGACAAAGACCATCGTGTCGGGCAGCTGAGTGCGTTGCGCAGCATGCTCGTAGTCTCACCGGAGCCACACCATGCACGTGTGTTGCAGCACATTCCCCCCGTTTTGGAAGCACTCCATGCTTTGCACGGCGCATGGGATGCGTGGTTTGTGTTGTGGCATGAAGTCGTGCAGCACAGCGCACAGCAAGGTACGGTGACGCTGCGCTTGCGTGCGACACAGCGTCCCCGCCAATGGGATGCCCTGATGACGATGGGGGCGCAAGTCGTCGGGTGTATTCGGGAAACGATCGTTCGGTTACAGCTCGTACTTACGACAGCAGCGACTGATCCAAATGCGTTTGCGATCGAATCACTGCTCACAAACATTCATGGTTCGATGAAAGACATCGACCGCATAGGCAAAGACGTGCACGCATTGTTGCAACAAGACGAGACGAAGTATGTATACTGGATTGAGTGCCATTTGCAAACAAAAGGGAAGCCGCTGCGCGTGCATGCGGCACCACTGCACATTGGAGAACAGATGCAGCAGTTGTTTTGGTCAAAAAAACGATCGATCATTTTGACGTCGGCAACGATGGCGGTCAATCAACAGTTTGCGTACATGAAAAAGCAACTGGGAATACCGGAACACAACGTAGAATCTCTCGTACTTCCGACACCGTTTCGTTATGACGAACAAGCACTCGTGCTTATTCCGCGAGATGTGCCGTCCGTGCACAATGAAGCAGCGTATGAAGACGCGCTCGTACAATCGCTTGCATCGGCAGCGATGACGACGGGAGGGCGTATGCTCGTGTTGTTCACGTCGTACAAGCAGCTCCGCAGTGTGCATGGACGATTGCGTGCATTGTTGACCGCGCACGGCATATGGTGTATCGGACAAGGTGTGGACACAAACAACCGCAGCAAGCTCGTGCGCCAGTTTCACCAATTGCCCAAAGCAGTGTTGCTTGGGACGAGCTCGTTTTGGGAAGGTGTCGATTTTCCTGGCGATGTGTTGACGTGTTTGGCGATCGTGCGGTTGCCGTTTCACCCACCGACGCACCCTGTGCAAGAGGCGATGTGTGAGTGGTACGAAGCACAAGCGCAATCATCTTTCACATCGTTGTCCATACCGCAAGCGGTCATTAAGTTTAAGCAAGGATTTGGCAGGCTTGTGCGCACATCCACCGATCGCGGTGTTGTCATCGTGTACGATACGCGCATCATTTCACAGTCGTACGGCAAGCAATTTATCCGATCGTTGCCCAATCCGCGCATCGAATACGTGCTGCAATCAGAAGTGTCGCGCCGCATCGCGCAATGGCTGCAATGACAGGGGGATGTGCACCATGTACATTTCTGCTGCATGAAACATCACAGAAAACAGAAATGCATTTTTAGTATCCCACTAACGATTTTGTGATTTCTGTGGGTGTCCGTTGGATTGCACATTTCATGGACAATATGTAAATTGGGATGAACTTCTATAGTACTGGACAGTGGCGCGTTCTGCTCAGGTCAAGACTTTTCGTCAAAAAAGTCTGTATCGGACTGCTTTTCGAGAATAACGCGGTTTATGGGCAGACGGCGATTTTGAACAAACCATCGGAACATATTTTTGCGCAAAACCGATCTCACGGTGTC
>JAGWXQ010000124.1 GCA_018969805.1 Paenibacillaceae bacterium
TGCGTACTACGGATTCCAAGAGGTTGTTCATTCTCGAATCCTTGGCAGCGTTCAAGTAGAGACAAAATTTCGGAATCTACGGGTAACTGATATGGAGCCATTTCGTGAACCTCCTGTTGAATCAGATGTTGTCAACCTCCATGCGCACCGAAAATGGCGCACACGATGTTTGAAAATCCGATTGTACACGATGATACGGTCGCAACGCACTCTTTCAGTTCTTATTGAAAACAGTGATACCGATTGTTTCCTTTTGCCAAAAGCAAAGGAAACAATCGGTTCATTGGGAAGATGGGGAATGGGTGCGTTTTGTATATTTTGCAGCAAACATAAATGGAAAAAATTGTTTTAATATGTACCACAGAAATAAACGCAAGATGCATCACGGATATACAGCTGTTAAGAGGAGGTTTATTTTATGAAACTCATTTTGGCAGGTGGAAGCGGACAAATAGGCCGCCTTTTGAATCGATATTGTGCAAGACAAGGGTGGCAGGCGGTGTCCTTGACCCGTACCGTTCAGGAAGCGAACGATGTGTTCTGGGACGGTCAGACGCTCGGAGCATGGACGGAACACCTCGACGGTGCGGATGTGTTGGTCAATTTGGCGGGACGCAGTGTCAATTGTCGCTATACAGCGGACAATCGACGACAAATGATGGAGAGTCGCACGCACACGACGCAGCTACTCGGTCAAGCCATCCACAAGTGCCAACGTCCGCCCGCTGTATGGTTGCAGTCCAGTACGGCGACGATTTATGACCATACATTGGATCATCCGAATGACGAAGTGAACGGAGTCATCAATGATCAGCGCACAGGTGCGCAACAAAGCTGGAATTTTAGTGTGCAGATCGGAAAAGCCTGGGAACGTACGGCACAGGAGCATTGTCCTTCATCGACGCGTCTCGTTTGTTTGCGGACAGCGATGGTGATGAGTCCCGATCGTGGTGGGGTGTTTGATACGTTGCGGACGTTGTGCCGTCGTGGTTTGGGTGGAGCTTCTGGGGATGGGAAACAGTATGTGTCGTGGATGCACGAGATCGATTTCGTTCGTGCGATGCATTTTTTGATTGAGCAAACGCACATCCAAGGTGTGGTCAATATGTGTGCTCCAGAACCGATCCCCAACACGTTGTTCATGAAAGAAATACGACAAGCGATCGGAGTTCCATTCGGATTGCCCGCGGCAAGGTGGATGTTGGAAATTGGGGCGGTGCTGATGCGTACCGAAACGGAGCTCGTGTTAAAAAGTCGATATGTGGTGCCACGCCGGTTACAAGAACACGGTTTTCGTTTTGAATACCCTCGGTGGAAAGAAGCGGTGCGCGAATTGGTCTGTCGATAGTTTTTTGCAAGTAGTATAGAAAAGGCACATTTTGCGATCATCCACACAGCGCACATGTGGCAAACGGGTGTTCCACATGTGCGCATCGGTATCCAGACATTTTTTTGATCCGAGGCATTTTTAGAACATAGGATCATTGAGAGATCGATTATTTTATGCGCGGTCTAGATCGCTCCACGCTTCTTCTTGCTTCACTTAATTTCGAAACTATAAATTTTTTTAGGTGATCAAGCAAGTCCCCTTTATTGGCTGTACGAAAAATTTGAGAAACTTGTCGTATGAAACCTTGTTTTTTTGCTTCTAGAATAATGCCGTTCACTGATTTTTTATCTAATTTTATCGTCTCTGTTGTAGTGGTAACAGCACGAGAGAATTCATTAGAATTGATGTATTTTTCTAAATTTCCATAGTTTGAGAGCGCCTTTTTGCACCATTCCCAATTTTTGATGCATTCGTGATACAGTACAAATGCTGCAAGTGCTGCTGCCCCTGCTCCACTGAGTACTGCTGTTTTTACTGGCTGTGGCGTTGGGGACAACAGAAAAGCAATTAATGCAAAACTTTGTGCGGAAGCGATTGTGCGTTGTACAGAATTTCCCAGATCGACGGGATTGATCAATGGAATGGGGTTGGTCCTTTTGCTGTCCGTGCGTGTTGGTGTGTTGGCAAACACCGTTGGGGTGACTTGTGCGCATGCCAGAATGGCCAATAGGACGATGCACATACTCCTTTTCCACGTGCAGATGCTTGTCAATGTACGCATCACCATACACCCTCTCTAGATGGATTGAATTTGTGATGACATCGAAGATGTCATGATAAACAATAGATGGACGAACAAGCGGAACGTGTGCGCGTGTGCGTACGTCGCGGTGCTGTGCGGAAGCTTCCCGAGGCATGGTTGCGCACATGCACGCATCTTCAGTGTGAGCAACAATGTAGTGCAATTGTTTCTGTTGTTGCATCGTCATGCAACAACAGAAACAGGAAAGCATACTGGAAACGTGTGCACAAGATTATGATAAACGATCGTAATGATTTTGTCAACAGTGTGAAAAGTACTTTTTTGAAAAAAACACGCGATTATTTTACATAAAAAATATGTACCAAACGTATTATGTAGCAATGTACGTTAAAAAATCAATTTTTTATTGCTCCTTTGTCGGTTTTTTTATGGTAATGACATGGTCATCACATGGTTTCATCACTGCGCACGGTCGTCTTTTCTTGCGCCGTGCTGTCCCGCATGGATCTTGGCGTATGTACGGTTCAGGTTGTCCGAAACGGAACGTCGCTTTATGTTGTCGCGGAAACGGCGCACATCTGGTATGATGGGCAGGCAATGAAAGCACCACATGTGTTGCGCGTGGCAGCAATCCGTGTGCTGCTGCGGTGGATCACGGGATGGAGCGTGGATTTGGTTTCGCGCTGTGTGCACGCGTGTGTATCGGTGTGGTATGATCGATACACGAGGATGTTTGGCAATGTGTGGCGCGTTGCGTTGCCTGCGCAATTCTAGGTGGGCGCACGCATGATGTATGATCTGTTGTGTTCAAAAGTTGGTTTTGGTGCAAATCGACAGTGTGGACTACGCAAAGTATGTGTCCGCATGTCCATACGATCCGCTGCACGACGTCTTGGTTTCCTTCGCAAACAGCTTTTTTTATAGATGTGCAATAAGAATAGGGGTACGATCTCGGTTCGTTTTTCTATGTTTTTGCATGTGGATACCACACGGGGCCTATGGGTTATTGCGCTGGGTTTTTCAGACAAGGGGGATCGATCGATGTCGCGTATCGTGTTTGATCGCGTGTCCTATTTGACTCCAGACGGGGTGATTGCTGTGGCAAACATCCGTATTGTCGAGGGCATCATTACTGAGATTACCGACGAGGCGATCGCGTGTGTGCCAGGCGATGAGCGCATTTCCTTGCCCCATAAGCTGCTGCTTCCGGGGCTCGTCAATGCGCACGGACATGCCCCGATGTCGTTATTGCGCGGGCTTAAAGACGATGCGCCGCTTGCAGAGTGGCTCCAAGCGCATATGTGGCCAGCGGAGGCGCGGTACACGGCGGCAGACGTGCGCGCTGGGGCGATGCTTGCGATGATGGAGATGATCGCATCGGGGACGACGACATTTTTGGACATGTATGACCATATGGACGTTGTCGCGCAAGCGGTCGAGGACGTCGGGATGCGTGCGGTGCTCAGTCGGGGCATTATCGGGCTGTGCAGTGAGGTGGAGCAGGCAGCGAAAGTGGCACAGGCGCAGGCGTTTGTCCGTGACTGGCACGGAGCGGCGCAAGGGCGCATCACAGCGATGGTCGCGCCCCATGCGCTGTACACGTGCCCGCCGGCACTCGTGGAGACGCTCATCGGGGTGGCGCACGCGTACCGTGTCCCGTTGCACATCCATCTGTCTGAGACGGCGCACGAAGTGGCACAGCACGTTGTGCAGTATGGTATGCGTCCTCCTGTTCATTTGCAGCAGCTCGGTGCATACGATCTTTCGCTTGTCGTCGCGCATGCAGTGCACGTCGATGATGCAGAGATTGCAGCGTTTGCTGCGCATGGCGTGTCGGTCGTGCACAATCCGCGCAGCAATTTGAAGCTTGCCAGTGGTGTCGCGCCGATCCCGCAGATGCTCCAAGCAGGGGTCAACGTATGTTTGGGTACGGACAGTGCGGCGAGCAACAACAATTTGGACATGTTTCAAGAATTGCGCACTGCGGCATTGGTGCATAAGGGGATCACCTATGATCCTACAGCAGTGCCTGCACACGCTGCGTGGCACATGGCGACGCGTGCGGGGGCACAGGCATTGCAGTTGCCCCACGTAGGGCACATTGCCGTCGGCATGCAGGCGGATGTGATCGCAATCGATGTGCGGGCCCCGCATCTCCAGCCAAACGCGAAGCTGCCATCGCACATCGTGTATGCGGCGTCGGGTGCGGATGTGACCGACGTATGGACAGCAGGCAAACGTTTGCTATGCAATCGGGAATATACGACGATTGACGAAGAGCGCGTGCGCTTTGATGTGGCGCAGGCGTGCGCACGCATTCGGGCATGAAGACGATCTTTTTTTTCGCATGCGTTATTTCGCTTTTGTGGCTTATTGGACATACGTGGACGACGGCACAAGAGCCGTTGCAGCGCGCGCGTGCGCAGGCGTTGCGCGTAGCGGAGGAGCGGGGCATTGTTGTCGCGCAGCTGACGCGCTTTGCAGGCGAACGTGTCGTCTGGACGGCGATCGGTACGGATGGTGCGACACCGGTGTTGCTCATGATTTCGGATGATCAGGTGACGCGCCTGCTGGAGCAGCAAACGATATCGGAAGCAGACATGCGGCAGCGCATCGTGCAAGCGTATGCGAATGCGCACATCGTCCGGCTTGTGCGGGGCGTATTTCAAGGGCAGTGGGTGTGGGAAGCGTGGATTCGGTACGATGCGCGCGAT
>JAGWXQ010000125.1 GCA_018969805.1 Paenibacillaceae bacterium
CCTCATCGACGGCGCGCAACGTATCTTCCGGAACCCCATCCCGCGATCCGATCATCGATATGCGTACGTTGTTGCTTAGTAAATCTTCAAGAACAATAGGCAAAAACTCTTGAGGCAAGCGCATCAGCAATTGCACTTCTTCCATGGAACGGTTCCAGTTTTCTGTTGAAAACGTGTACAACGTCAGCGCCTGGATCCCGATGCGCTGCGCTTCCAGAGCAATGTGCTGGACGTTGTTCATTCCCGAGCGATGTCCCATGACGCGCGGCATTCCCCGTGCATTCGCCCAGCGTCCATTGCCATCCATAATAATTGCCACGTGGTACGGAATGTGTGTGCGATTGCTTTCCATGCGCCGCCCCCCTCATCCGTCATCACGCTACAATTCCGACATATCCTTCTCCTTTTGGACGATGCACTTTTCGACTTCCTGGATAAACTTATCGGTAATTTTTTGCACTTCATCTTGCAACCGTTTTGCTCCATCTTCCGAGCCGCTGTCTTTTGTCTGCTTTTTGATGTCTTCGTTTGCATCCCGACGAATGTTGCGAATAGCCACTTTTGCTTCTTCGCCAAACTTCTTCGTCATCTTAATCAACTCCGCCCGACGTTCTGCCGTCAGTGCAGGAATCGACAACCGAATCGATTGCCCATCGTGCTGTGGTGTCAGTCCGAGATCGGACTTCATAATCGCTTTTTCAATGACCGGAGTGAGCTGTGCATCCCACGGCTGGATAAGCAACGTGCGTGCATCCGGTACTTGAATCGACGCCACTTGGTGCACAGGCGTCTGCGTTCCATAATAATCGACGAAAAGACGATCAAGAATCGACGGTGATGCCCGCCCCGTACGCAGCGTCGCAAGATCTTTGCGCAACGCGGACAACGACTTATCCATCCGCTCTTCAGCTTGCTTTGGTATGTGTTGGCTCATCACACATTCTCCTTGAATGCCATTTTCGATGGTTCGCCAGTGAGCACTGTACCGATGTGTTCACCCATGACGACGCGCTTAATGTTTCCCGATTCAGCGATTGAAAAGACAATGAGCGATATTTTGTTGTCCATGCACAACGACGATGCCGTCGCATCCATCACGCCCAAGTTTTGATTGAGCATATCCAAATACGTCAACGTATCATACCGCTTTGCGTGCGGATCGACTTTGGGATCGGCATTGTACACGCCATCGACTTTGTTTTTCGCCATCAAAATTACTTCAGCTTCGATTTCCGCAGCGCGCAAAGCGGCCGTCGTATCTGTAGAAAAATACGGATTGCCTGTCCCGGCTGCAAAAATGACGACCCGCCCTTTTTCAAGGTGGCGAATCGCCCGACGCCGAATGTACGGCTCTGCCACTTGCTGCATCGCAATCGACGATTGCACACGGGTAGGGACATCAATTTTTTCAAGCGCATCTTGCAGTGCAAGCGCATTCATAATCGTAGCGAGCATTCCCATATAGTCTGCGGTCGCACGGTCAATGCCCCGCGCACTTCCGGAAATGCCCCGCCAGATGTTGCCCCCACCGACGACGACCGCAACTTGTACGCCTAGGGCGATGACGTCTTTAATTTGGTGTGCAATTTCGCCAATCATACGTGCATCGATACCGTATCCTTGCGAACCAGCAAGTGCTTCACCACTCAGTTTGAGCACGATGCGTGTATACGTTGGCACGGGCACAAAACGCTCCTCTCATTTCCCACCGACGACTAGCGCTTCACTTGCGCCAGAACTTCCTCTGCAAAATTTTCTTGCTTCTTTTCCATTCCTTCACCCAATGCGTAGCGTACAAAACGTCGAATGGCAATTTTTTCGCCAATCGCAGCGATTTTTTCATTGACGAGCATCTCAATCGTCACTTCTGGACGCTTCACAAACGGCTGCTCCAGCAAACACGCCTCTTCATAAAATTTGCCCATCCGACCCTCAATCATTTTTTCTACGATCGCAGCAGGCTTTCCTTCTGCCAACGCCTGTGCCCGCAACACATCGCGCTCCCGCGACAAATGCTCCTCCGACACCTCAAGGCGCGAAACGTACTGCGGGTTCGTCGCCGCGATTTGCAACGCGACATCGTGCACAAACTCACGAAACGCCGCCAGCTTACCGACAAAATCAGTCTCGCAATTGACTTCAAGCAGCACGCCGATGCGTCCGCCTCCGTGGATGTACGAATACACCAAACCTTCCGTCGCAATACGCCCCGCTTTATTTTGCGCCGCAGCCAATCCTTTCTGACGCAATACATCGATCGCTTTTTCCATATCTCCTGCAGTTTCTTCTAGTGCCTTCTTGCAGTCGAGCATTCCTGCACCTGTGCGCTCCCGCAATTGTTTGACCGACGCCGCCGATATCGTCATCGTTTATCGTCCCTTCCACATAGAAAACGCACTACGACCACCCAGACCGCTTACGTCGTCTGTACTCCCTGACGCGCCTCGACGATCGCATCTGCCATTTTTGCCGTTAACAATTTTACCGCACGAATCGCGTCGTCGTTTGCCGGTATGACATAATCGACTTCGTCCGGATCACAGTTTGTATCGACGATGCCGACAATCGGAATGCCGAGCTTCCGCGCCTCCGCAACAGCAATGCGCTCCTTGCGTGGATCGATGACAAAAATCGCATCCGGTACTTTGTTCATCGTCTTAATGCCCCCGAGAAACTTCTCGAGCCGCTCTTTTTCTTTACACAGCAAAATGACTTCTTTTTTTGGCAGTACATCAAAAGTCCCGTTTTCTTCCATCTTTTCTAAATTTTTTAGTCGCTGCACACGCTTTTGAATCGTCTGGAAATTTGTCAGCGTGCCACCAAGCCAGCGCTGGTTGACATAAAACATGCCACACCGCACCGCTTCTTCGGCGACACAGTCTTGCGCTTGCTTTTTTGTCCCCACAAATAGGAGTTTGCCATTTTTTTCTGATAATTGCTTGAGGAAATAATACGCTTCCTCAATTTTCCGCACCGTTTTTTGTAAGTCGATAATGTAAATCCCATTGCGCTCCGTAAAGATGTACTTATCCATCTTCGGATTCCACCGACGCGTCTGATGTCCAAAATGGACACCTGCTTCCAACAAGCTTTTCATCGAAATAACGCCCACTGACGACAATCCCCCTTGAAGTATGATTGTGACCTCCGCCATCGCTCATTTGTCAAGACGATCTCCCCCCTAGGAACGCAAGAGGAGCATCGCGTCAGACATCGCCTGGCGTGTGTATTGCACCACAATGTACAGTACCATATCGACGACGACACTGCAAGTCGTCTACTGCTCTTTTTTGATCGCAGTAATTTTGCGCTCAGCAAGCACGACAAAGTCACTTTCTTCCGACTGCTTTACTGAAAAGCGCACCAAATACGTGCCCGCCTGCTTAAAATCGATGCGCATCGCATTCGATGTGTACCAAAAATCTTCTTTGGACGCATCGACAACTTTGACCGTCTGTGTTTCCACTGCGGTGCCATTTGGATCGACAACCGTCGTCCGAATAGCGGCGATCGGTGTGCGCATTCGTTCGATTTGGGCAAAGGCAAAAAACTCATACTTTCCTGTAAATACGTTTCCGAATGGACGCATGACGGTGCGATTTCCTGAAAACAAAAACAAATGTACGTCTGGATCAAACACCTGCACGTCGTCCGCATCGTCTACGAGCAAGTGCGACGACTCCTGCAATGCATCGAGCAGGACGTACGTCTTCCCATCAATGACGTACCCTCCGTCATCTACTGCGGTGCGATTGACATCGACGCGCACTTTTTTGGCTTTGATCGTCTGCCATACGTCCTGCGCTGCAACCGAACCGCCCAAAAGCACGCCAGCGCTCAAAATGATCGCCACAACACGCGTTCTCATCTCGATCCCCCTCCTGACGAACATGGTTCATATGATGTTGTACGCCACTCGTCAGGAGAAGTTGCGTTTTATGCTGCGAAAAATTGGAAACCATTACCACTAGCCAAACCGACGTTCATGCGGTACGATGACCATATCGGCATCCCACACACGCATCGAACGAGGGGCAAACAGCCGTCGTATGCATCGGTCATACAGGATGCCCCTACATACAGTGTCCATATGAAAAAGGAGTGGTCGCTATGGTACGTACCAAACTGCTCGTATGCGCAATCATGCTCTGTATTCCGATGCAGACAAATGCATCGACACAAGTCCCTACTTTCTCGTATACGATCGCCCCAAACGACACGCTGTACACCATCGCCGTACGTCAGCGCATCCCCTTATCCGCGCTCCTCGCCGTAAACCCGACACTCCCAAATCCCGACATACTCATGCCCGGACAGACGATCACCGTCCCAATCGGACCCCGCGAATACGCATACGGGATATTTCCACTTCCCGCACAAACGAGTACATACCGCAATGACTTTGGAGAAGTGCGTTCCTTTGGGAGCAATACGACACACGAAGGAATCGACTTGTACGCTTCAGAACAAACCCCCATTCGTGCTGTCGCGACGGGAACGGTGTTTTCCATAGGATGGAATACGAGCGGCGGGTGGCGCATCAGTGTGCGCACAAGCCAAAATACGATCATGTACTACGCACATTTGTCGCGGTACGAGCGCACATTTGTCCTCGGTGAAACGGTTCGGGCGGGTCAGCGCATCGGCTACGTCGGAAGCTCCGGATACGGACCGATTGGCACGACCGGCAAATTTGTACCCCATCTCCATTTTGGCATGTACACGATCGCTCCGTGGCAAGCCCAAAACCCGTATGCGTACCTCCTATGGTGGCAGCTCATAAGCAACGCTT
>JAGWXQ010000126.1 GCA_018969805.1 Paenibacillaceae bacterium
TATCATTAAATTAGTAGGATTTTTGGAATCTACGGCTAAGGAATATTCCATAAGTAACGTCCAACCCCCTTCGTGTTTTTTAGATGCTCCTGACGAAGCGTTCTCGAAGTTATCCGAAGATGATAAATATATAGTTTATTATAATGCGGGTGCTCTTTTTATGGAATATGTTTCCGAAAAATTTGACAAAAAATCCCGTAATGGAGTAACAAACGAAAACAAAAATAAAACCTACAAAATATTTCATTTCCTCACTTCTAAAACTGCGCAAGATAAACCGTACTTTGGATTAAAAATCAAAACTGAAAAGGATCTAGGCGAATCTTGGGAACAGTTTTGCGCAGGATTTACAGGCTATTTAAAAACTATGTTATAGGAACAAAATATGACATAGTATTCATCGAGATGCAAAAAAACTGCGCGAGCGCGACATGCGCGAATACGCGATGCGCCACAGCGTTGTGGCTACCACGAACAAATGTTGCGCTGTGGCGCATCGCACAAGGATGAAAAAAACGCCGTGCTGCGCAAACGGTGCGCATTGTGCGGACTGCATACGACGACAGAAGAGAAAAAAGCAGGACATTGCTCGTATGGCACTGTAGCAGCATGGGAGGGACTGGACAGTCAACAGGCCACCGTGCTTTTGGTGCGCGCGATGCGCCTCATCAGCTGCGTGGCGTGCTGGAGCGATGCTTGCGGCCCCATCTCCATCGCACAAGACGGCGAATCCACGTATCGGCTGTGCGGTCATACGGAAACCATGGCACGTCGCGCAGGCGTCGTGTGTACCGGATTGTCGTCGTTTGTGTTGTCGAAAATGTATGCATCCCTTCGATGCCCCGATAGCGTCCAAATCCGCTGTGCCCGATGCCTCCAAATGGCACATCCATGCGCAGCAGTGCCCCGCATACGTGGTTGATCGCGCACTGTCCGATCGGCAGCTGCATGCACCACTTTCGTGCCCATGTGGTGTCTGCTGTGCATATATTGACCCCCAAAGGATGTGGGCGCGAGCGCATCATGTCGATTACTTCGTCTAGGTGTGTAAACGGCACGATGCACAATACCGGCCCAAACGACGCTTCGCGCCACAGCTGCATATGCTCATGCACGTCGGTCAGTACGGTAGGCTGGATATGCGGATAGGGCATCGCGACACCGCCTGCGATGACGGTCGCCCCGCGCTGCAGTGCGTCTGCGACGAGGGCGTTTGTGCGCGTCCACGCGTCCTTATGCGCCATACCACCGATCGTGGCAGACGGCAGTGCCTGCCGCACATGATCGACGAATGTATCGAGCACAGACCGGTGCACGTACGCCGTCTCGATCCCCATACACACTTGCCCGCAGTTCATCATCGCGCCCCATATCGCCGCGTGTGCAGCGCGCGCGACGTGCGCATCGGCGCAGACGATGAGCGCATCGTGGCCACTGAGCTCCATGACACAGGGGATGAGCTGTTTTGCACAAGCCTCATATATCGCTGTCCCAGAGCGCATGCCCCCTGTCACAAACACGATGTCTGGACGGTGTCGGACGATGTCCAAAAACGTGCTTCCATCTCCATCGCAAACGACAAATGTGTGCGGAGGGAACGCCGCGTCTGCGATCAGTGCGCGCAGCCGATCCCCGATTCCGTGCACGTATTCAGAAGGCTTTAAGACGACGGTATTGCCGCAGACCAAAGCGGTGAGCGCGGGAATGAGGGACAGCTGCACAGGGAAATTGTACGGCGCAGCGATGGCAGCGACACCATACGGGATACGCTGTATGATGGCGCGTTCCCATGCACCGAGATGCCACGACCGGCGATTGCGCAGAGCGAGCGTGCGCTTGGCGTGACGCTGTAAAAACCCTACAGCATCGAGCACGGGGACGACATCTGCACGCAAGGCGTCGCTTTCTGTTTTGTGCAGCGCGGATGTCAAATAGGCAGTCCATTCGTCGGTATGTGCAGCCAGACGTGCGGCAAGCCGTCCGATGGGACCCAGACGTGCGGCGACGGATAAGGCGCGCCATGCAGGTGCAGCATCGCGGGCGTGTGTCATCGCTTCATGTACGTTGTCCACGATGGACCTCCTTTGGCGTACGTGCTTTGACATTGGGGGGGCGGTCACGCATAATGAATGCACAGATTTGGTCGTAAGATCGTTTTGTGTGTTGAGGCAACAAAGACATCTTGGGAGGGCTCGTATGGAAACGAAAAAACGCGTCGTTGTCGTCGGTGGTGGGCTTGGAGGCTTGTCGGCAGCGATGTGCATGCGCGCAGCGGGCCACGAAGTGACGGTGTTGGAAAAAAACGAGCGCGTAGGAGGGAAGCTCAACATCCGTCAAGGATTGGGCTACACGTTTGATACGGGACCGTCCATTTTGACGATGCCGTGGGTGCTCGAGCAGCTGTTTGCCCGCACGGGACGGTCGTTGCACCACTACGTGACGCTGACGCGCGTCGAACCCCAGTGGCATACGGTGTTTGAAGACGGGACACACGTGGATGTCGTCGGAGACTTGCCGACGATGATCAAAAACATCCAAGACGTGCACGAAGCAGATGCTGCCCATTTTATGGCATACGTCGCGACGTGTCAAAAAATGTACGATTTATCGATGAAAAGTATTTATAAGGAACATATTTCTGGTGTGTCGGACATGCGCGAACACCATTCGTTTCGCGAGCTGATGGCGATGGAGCCACTGAAAACAGTCGATCAAGTGACGGCGCGGTACGTGCGCGATCCACGGCTGCGGCAGCTGTGGAACTTCTTTCAGATGTACATCGGCTCCTCGCCGTACGACGCCCCTGCGGTGCTCTCACAGCTCGTATACGTGCAACTTGGACTCGGCATATACTTTGTCCAAGGGGGAATGTACCGTATCGCTGAGGCGATGCTGCGCGTGCTGGATGAGCTTGGTGTCGAAGTGCGGACAAACGCTCCTGTCGCATCGATCGACATCAAAAACGGTGCAGCGACGGGAGTCACGCTCGCAAACGGCGGATCGATCGCAGCGGATTGTGTCCTATGCAACCTTGAATTTATCCCCGCGCACGAGACGCTGCTCAAAGGCAATGCGCGTGCAGAAGTTGAGATCAAGCAGGCACACAATTTTTCCCCGACCGTCTCGGGGCACGTGCTCTTGCTTGGGATCAACCGCGAATACCCCCAATTTGCCCATCACAATTTTTTCTTCTCACGCGATGCTGCGAGAGAGTTTGACGATATGTTTGTGCAGCAAAAAGTGACGGACGACCCGACGGTGTATGTAGGCATTTCCTGTAAAAGTGATCGTACGCAAGCACCACAAGGGAAAGAAAATTGGTTTGTCCTCACACACGTACCACCATTGCAACGCGGTGCATCGTGGGAGCAACACCGCGAGCGGTACCGCAATCTCGTGCTTGAGAAGCTCGAACGGATGGGTGCTGCGGACTTGCGCGCCCACATCGAGTGGAAAGATGAGTTTATCCCCGACGATATCCAGTCGCTGTACGGGGCGACACAAGGATCGATTTACGGTGTCGTCAGCAACCGCAAGCGCAACGGAGGGTTTAAACTGCCGACGAAGTGTGCGTGGGCAGAGGGGCTGTATTTTGTCGGGGGATCGACGCATCCAGGCGGTGGTGTGCCGATGGTGACACTCTCTGGACAGCTCGCGTCCGACGTCGTATTGCGCGATTTGCAGCGCGTGCCTACGTGATCGCGCACGGATCGTTTGTGCTGTGATCAGTGAAGAAGGAGGATGTGTATGAAAATTGCATGCATTGGCTTAGGACATGTCGGTGAGGCACTCGCGACCCAGCTGATCAAGTGCGGGCACGAGATCATCGCCGCTGTGCACGATCCGCATTCAGAAACGCTCAAGCGCGCGATGGAGCGGATGCCTGCGTGCCGTGCGGCACCGATAAAGGAAGCGGTAGCAGAAGCGGATGTCGTTTTTTTGGCAGTGCCTTTTGGTGCTGTGCAGAGCGTGATCGATGCCATAGCAGATGGAGAAGGAAAGATCGTTGTTGATTGCACAAATCCAGTAGGTGCTGGACTCAAGCACGGACTGGACAGCACGATCGGAGGCAGTGCGCTCATCCAGCAGAAGCTTCCCCAATTTCGGATCGTAAAAGCGTTTACCATCTACGGGTACGAAAATTTTATCGACAATACGTACACGGGCTACGGTGCGCTCGCGCCCGCAATGCTGATCGCCGGAAATGACGACGACGCGAAAAAAGTTGTATCCACAATGTGTCGTGATATGGGATGGGAGCCTGTAGATACGGGAGGCATCCACATGAGTGTCCATTTGGAACATATGACGTTGCTGTGGATCCACATGGCGCGGGTACAAGGTCAAGGTGCAGACTTCGTATGGGCGATGCTGCGCAGATGACCCGCTGAGGGCAGACTGGATGCCGATCGACTTGTTTTGCCCCTACGAAACACATCGATGCAGCGGGCTGACTATTGCAGGAGAGCAAAAAAACCGTTTGTGGGAAATGCAGTCGATGGATGGAAATGCAGATCGGTGTTTCACGATACATGGTGCGCAAATACACAAGCGTGCATGTGTTGCCCCTTATGAAACTGTGTGGACCAAAAGAGGCAAGCGATCAGGCAATGCAGACAACAATGCACGATGTGTGCAGTAAGGACACGGTGGTACCCTCCTATTCGGGAGGGTTCTTTTTGTTTCAAAACATCATTGCTGATTTGCTGGATATGCATTCGTATGTATCGTGATG
>JAGWXQ010000127.1 GCA_018969805.1 Paenibacillaceae bacterium
TCGGCAATCGACAATCCAAATGTGCTGATGATTGAAGCGAGCAAAGGGCTTGCGACATTGAATGCCACAGATGATCCTACGCACGATCATGGCCACGACCATGCGCACGAAAAAAAACAAGCGGACAAACAAACTCCTGACCCGCACGTTTGGTTGTCATTGCCAAAAGCGATCGCGCAAGTTCGTGCAATCACAAACGCCTTGGCAGCGGAATTTCCGGATCTTGCCCAAACGATGCAAGCGAATGCAGCGCAATACACACAAGAGCTCGCAGCATTGTACGAAACGTACCGCAAGCAGCTTGCACCATACGCAAAACGGGCTTTTGTGACACAGCATGCGGCGTTCGCCTATTTGGCAGAGTCGTTTGATTTAGTGCAATACCCGATTTCAGGAATTTCACCACAGCAAGAGCCGTCGCCAGCGCGTATGGCACAGCTGATCAAAGTCATGAACAAAGAACGCGTGCGCACAGTGTATTTTGAAACGCTCGCATCATCGAAAACGGCAGAGGCGATTGCCAAAGAGACGGGAGCGTTGACGGCAGTGTTGCATCCATTGGAAGCACTGACAGAAGAAGAGCAACAAGCAAACGACACGTATATTGCGATCATGGAACGGAACATCAATGCGTTGCTCAAAGGATTTGTGCCATGAGCGGTCATCGCACTCCGATCGTCATCATATCGGGTTTTTTGGGCAGTGGAAAATCGACGTTGCTGCGATCGTACGCACGTATTGCAAAGCAAAATCGTCAAAAGATGGTTGTATTGCTCAATGAGCGAGGTTCCGTGAACGTTGAGCAGGACACGATGCCCGTGCCCCATATGGACGTACTCGGTGGGTGTTTGTGCTGTGTGCTTGCAGGAAAAGTATACCCACTGTTGGAGGACATGCTTCGGGTGTATGAACCTGATGTGATCGTCATCGAGTGTTCGGGCGTATCCGCCCCTGCCGACGTGCTCGAACGCGTGACACAAGCAGCACTGACGCTGCCGATTACCGTCGCGCAGCTCGTCACGGTCGTAGATGGGGCACGCATGGAAGATCAGTGCAAGCTCTCGGGGAAGTGGCAGCGTTTGCAGCAACAAGCGATCCAATGCGCAACGACGATTGTGCTTGGTAAGTGTGATTTGATTGCCCAGCACGCACGATGTATCGAAGACATCCGTAGATGGAACGCCTATGCGCCGATCGTATGTATGGCACATGGTGCGTGCGTCGATGATACGTCCTTATCCATTCCGTGGGAAACGACAATACCAGCAGGCATCGTGCGACCCGAACAGGCTGTATCCGTGCACGACCATCGCGCTGCACTGGACGTATTTTGTATCGATGATGTCCCTATGCTCGATGCGCCGTGTTTCGATGCGTGGGTGGCGACGCTGTCTGTATTTCGTGCCAAAGGCATCGTATGTATTGACGGTACGTGGTTTGAGTGGCAATATGCGTATCGTGCACATACGCGGACGCCGATCGTCGGCACAACACCATTGCACGCAGTCATCGTATGCATCGGGGAGCACCTCAATCGGCAACACATCACGCAGTCGTTGTATGCGGCGGTCGCAGTATGAGCCCGCAAGACGAACGCCGTGCGCTGCAAAAGATGGTGCAGCACGGTGTGCGATTGACGGCACAGCGACGGCGGATGGTCGATATTTTTGCGCACAGTACGCGCACGATAAGTCCGAGAGAATTGTACGACCACATGCATGCGCACCATCCAGGATTAAGTTTTGACACTGTGTATCGCAACATTCGGTTGTTGTGTGATATCGGTGTATTGGAATCGTTTGGTCATGGGGACAAAGTGCGGTACCGACTGGGCTGTGGACACGAGCACCACCACCATCATTTTCAATGCATCCGGTGTGAACAAACGACGGTCATCTCGTTTTGTCCACTGGAGATGGTGCGATTGCCAGAAAACACCCGTATCGTGCGTCACGTATTTGAATTGCATGGCGTGTGTGCACAGTGCAACGATGCGGACGAACGCTGCACGACCGAGTGCTGTCCGCTGTGACGCGAAACCGATGCATACGAAGGAAATATGGATGGGGAGAGAGACGATGGCGACGTGGGATTTGGAAGGGACAAAACACCATATTTTGATTTGTAATGGAAGTACGTGTACGCAGCACAACGCCGATGCGGTCACACAATCGATCCGCGAGGCGATCCGTGCGCGCAATGCAGACGCAACTGTGCATACGACGCGCACACGATGCAATGGGCGATGTGACGATGCGTGCGTCGTCATTGTTTATCCACAAGCGACGTGGTATGGGCGCATGGACTGTGTCGATGCCCAGACGTTCGTCGCGCACGTATTGGATCAACGCGTCATGCACACGAACGCAACGTTCGTGTGGGGTGCGGACGGATTTGCGCAAACAGCACGTGCAGCACCAACAGGATGCAAAAAAACGTGATGAAATATGGAGGGAATACAGTGAAAAAAATACCAGTAACTGTTTTTAGCGGATACCTTGGAGCAGGAAAAACGACGTTGCTCAACCACATTTTGCAAGAGCAACACGGCTACCGCATCGCGGTCATCGTCAACGACATGAGTGAAATCAACATCGATGGTTCGCTCATCGCCCAGTCGGGGCACGTATCGCGCACAGAACAAAATCTTGTAGAAATGTCGAACGGGTGTATTTGTTGTACGTTGCGAGAAGATTTACTCAAGGAAGTTGCGCATCTCGCACAAGACGGGCGTTTTGACTACATTCTCATTGAATCGACGGGCATTGGGGAACCGATCCCTGTGGCGCAGACGTTTGTGTATCAAGACGAGGAGACGGGCATCGATCTCTCGCGCTATGCGCGTCTCGATACGATGGTGACGGTCGTCGATGCAGCGCGATTTTGGCACGATTATTCTAGTGGAGAAAGCTTGCTTGACCGCAAGCAAGCGCTTGGGGAAGACGACACACGAGAAGTCGCCGATCTGCTGATCGACCAAATTGAATTTTGTGATGTCCTCGTACTCAACAAATGCGATTGTTTAGAAGAAGACGAGTTGTTCCAGCTCGAAGCGGTGATGCGCAAACTGCAGCCACATGCGGCAATCGTCCGCGCCCAATATGGACGTGTCCATCCGCGCGTCTTGCTTGGTACACACCGCTTTGATTTCGATCGTGTGTCACAAAGTGCGGGGTGGATGGAGGAGTTGCGGAAGCCTGCGCATACACCGGAGACTGAGGAGTATGGGATTTCTTCATTTGTATATCGTGCGCGCAGACCGTTTCATCCACAGCGGTTCGAACAATTCGTATATGATTGGCCGGAAGACGTCGTACGTGCGAAAGGCATTGTATGGCTCGCTACCCGCAACGATTGGGTCGGTATGCTGAGCCAAGCGGGACCGACGATGCAGCTTAATCCATCGGGACAATGGATCGCGGCATTGCCTAGTGAAGAACGCGCGGCACTGATGGCGACAGATCCAGACGCATGTGCACAATGGGAACAACCGTATGGGGATCGGCAAACGGAGCTTGTGCTCATCGGGATCCACATGGACCATCAGGACATCACGCAAAAGCTCAATCGCGCATTGCTCACTGACGAAGAAATGCACAGCGATTGGACACAGTTTGTCGATACGCTCCCGCCGTGGGAATACGCACCTGAGGAGGAAATGCACAATGTGCGGTAATCGCTTACGTTTTTTTTGCCCCGCGAAACCATCCCCACACAAAAATCGAGAGAAGTACGATCCAAAAAACGAGCTTCCACTCAAAGCTTTTGGAGAAGTCTTTATCCATTCCAAACAATTCTAAGTGTGAAATCGTATATATACCCAGCTTTACACCGACCCATCCGACGATCAAAAACGCGGCGTGCTCCAATCCCGGACGGCGATCCAATAGTTTTACGAATACGTTTGCTGCAAAGCGCATGAGCACGAGTCCGATAATTCCTCCTGCAAGGACGACATAAAACTGACCTCCGTCCATGCCCCCGATCGGATCCCATCCAAGCGGGGGTAATGCAACTGCAAGTGCAACCGCAGCCAAAATGGAATCTACAGCAAAGGCGATGTCTGCAAGCTCGACTTTTATGACGGTCATCCAAAATCCACTGGATTTTTTCGGTGAGGCAATACCAGCTGCTTGTTCGGCATCGTGTACGACTTTTTTACGAAAAAAGTGGTTGGCAGCGATAAATAGCAAATACAGGGCACCGAGTGCTTGTACTTGCCACACATCGACCAGAAACGATATGGCAAACAGCGACGCAAACCGAAATACAAATGCACCTGCCAATCCATAAAAAATCGCTTTTTTGCGTTGTTCTAGGGGCAAATGCTTGACCATCACGGCAATGACGAGCGCATTGTCCGCAGCCAAAATGCCTTCCAACCCGATGAGCACGAGCAACGTCCACCCGTATTCAAGCAGCAAATGTGTTGAGATGTCCATGTTGCATCCTCCTTTAGATCAGTATACTTTGATGAACCGCAATAATCAAGGCTCGAAATGCATCGGTTTGTGGATATCCGCATCCGTTTTTCAATACATCAATCCTGTCAGACAAAAATGTCTCTTTTTCGATGCAGCAACCCGCTGGATCGATGCGTGTAATAGGGGATTCGTATTAGAGCACTCTGTGATTGTACATCGCAAAAGAACATCAACCACGTGAAAAAACACCGGAGTTTGCACACCGGTGGATCGAGCTCACTTCTTTTTTTTCTGCGATGGG